>NZ_QPID01000030.1 GCF_003336225.1 Corallincola holothuriorum | reverse complement strand
AAAAGTATGCTACTGTAATTCATGCTGACCTCCAGCTTGTATTGTTGACACATACATTATGGCTCTGGCTTTTAGCTAACCCACGAAGGCGGAGGTCAGCACCTTTTGTGGGAGTCATATTGTCTATGTGTTGGAGCAAAAATGACTGACGACGAGATTGAGGAACTCCTCAAGGATCATAAAAGGTATGGTTTTCCCGACTCAATAATTGAACGTGAACTTATGCTCGGACTTGTTAAAAGCGGTGACCCACTGTTTTTGCACAAAATACCTGAGCCTTTTTTATCTTCCATTGTTGAATTTGGTTTAAGTCTTGATGGAGAGTGGTTCCACCTTTCTAGTAATGGGATGGAAAATTACTCTAAGCATGCACCAAAACTAAAAAGTCTCGTGCAAGAGTTTGTAAACTCAGCCCCACTAGGGAAATTCATTAGGTGGCGCTAAAAAGAAACACATAACAAGCCGCTGTAGTCATTCGCTACGCTCGCTTGGACAAAAATACACAGGCTGTCCTCGCGAAGCTCAACAATTCTAGCCTGTGTATTTTTGCCCCTAAGCGGGGCGTTAGAAACACAATCGGATTTTGAGCGATGGATGAAAATAAGAAGGAAAATTGTGCGCATTGTAACGGCTCCGGAACCTGTAGCTCTGGAGTAGACGAGTTTTCTTGTCACGAATGCGCTCGAAACTCTAGGTTTTGGCTGTTTCGATTTTATGCGGGGAAATTAAAAGGCTGTAAATGTAGCCGCTGCGAAGGTGATGGAAGCAAAGAGCCATACACCCAAAGCCTAAATGAAAGGGTGCGCCCAGCACTTGCTATCGTACTTCTGCCAACACTTATAATCATTCCCGTTGCTATGCATGAATCAGCTCAATTTACAGCGATACTGGCATTTTGTTCGTCCCTAGCAGGCTCAATGGTTACGTACTTTTTTGGCGGTAAGCGTAAAAATGTTTCTAACAAACGCGTCAATTAGGACGCTTCCAAGCTCGCGCCTATTACGCGGGCGTTGGTATGACTCCCACTGTCAAGTTTGACGCACTGATCCCTGCTAAAAAACTAGCCATCGTATTCTCCTAAAAAAGAGCTGATACATCAGATGAAGCCGGTACTTTCGTCGGTTGCTATGCTG
>NZ_QPID01000029.1 GCF_003336225.1 Corallincola holothuriorum | reverse complement strand
TGGAATGCTGTGTGGGGACAATCTGACCGAGCGCAAGTTATGAGTTGCTCAGTATTAACAGAGTGTTGCGTTAAGTTAGCAAAGCACGGCATAGTGAGTGTCATAGATAACGTTGTTCGTCCATAGCTACGGCGGTGCGGGTGTACAACAAGTTTGATAAACGAGGAACCACCCAGAGAGCGGTGGTTTTATTTGGGCGCGTTATAGGTCCTGTTATCAAAGGCGTTATGAATATGTTTAGTCGATTCCACCTAGTATCAGGTTGTCTTGGAGTTGCTTCTTTGGGGTTACTGAAGATCATGGCTCCAGCTCCGTTAGAACTTGCATTTGTATCTTTGCCGCTTGTAATCATTTCGGCGGTAGGATTTACTTTTGCTGTTGCAAAGTATTGCGGACTGAACTTCTCTGCTACGAGTTATGATCGTGTAGCATTCATCGCCAGCTCACTCTGCATTTTCCTGCTTCTGGACTACATCTTTGACTTGAGTCTTTTTAGCCTTTTTTGGGATGAGAAGGGGGCAGGTCTATTTGTCACTATTCACTTTGTCGCTCTTGTTCTTTTTCTTTTGTACAAACGGATTAAGCTTGTGAGGAAAAAATATTCATAACAAGCCGCACAACAAAATCGCCCACAAAAAGCGTGGGCTCGGACTCGCTGCCGCTCGCCCGTTTGCGGAGCGTTATATTTACCTTTAAGTATGAGATTATCGTCTTCTGCGTGTAGTGATACTTTTGAGCTGGTGCTGCTCGGTTTGTCTGGAGTTGCGTTTGTCTTGATGCTTGTAAGTGCCTTCGTGGTCTACTCCAACGAGAAGGACGACGAAACGCAATCGTTTTCATCTGCTTTTCTGTCTCTGTATTGGCCTCTGCGGGTGTTTTTCACCGATGAAGGGTTGAACCCAATGGGAAAGCGCTGGCGGCCCGTTTACATTGCATCGTTCTGTACCTTTACAGGCGTATTTGCAGTCATGTATCTCAAAGGTTTCTGCGTAGGGTAAATATAACAATGCAAGTCACTAACTCGTCGCTTTGCTCCTCGGGGACAACGAACACGACGCGGCGAGCCGCAGTCCGTTGCCCGTGCTTGCGGCGTTGGTATGACTCCCACTGTCAAGTTTGACGCACTGATCCCTGCTAAAAAACTAGCCATCGTATTCTCCTAAAAAAGAGCTGATACATCAGATGAAGCCGGTACTTTCGTCGGTTGCTATGCTGGTATCCGTGGATTACTCATTTTCATGAGCAGCGCCTACCTTACTTGTTCCGCCGTGGCACCTGTCT
>NZ_QPID01000028.1 GCF_003336225.1 Corallincola holothuriorum | reverse complement strand
TTGTCCCGTCCTGAAATAGGTTTACACATTGGAGACCTATTATGGAAAAGCCAATCCCTTCAAAAAGAAAGCGCACTCAGTGCGATTATTCACTAGCCTTTAAATTGTTAGTCGTTGAGCAAGTTGAAAAAGGCGAGATGACTTACAAACAAGCCCAGCAACACTATGGGATACAAGGTCGAAGCACTGTTCTTGTCTGGTTAAGAAAACATGGCCGCTTCGATTGGTCACCACAAGGAATGTCCATGATGCCTCGCGCTAAAGAAACGCCAGCTCAAACCATCAAGCGTCTTGAAAGAGAGCTTGAAGATGAACGCTTACGCAATTTATTGCTCAACGAGGTCGTTGATATCCTTGATGCTGAGCACGGAGCGGGCCTGCGAAAAAAGCTTGCAGCCAAGGAGCGAGACGCCTGCAGGCCCAAGGCAAAGTAAGCCTAAGTCGGTCCTGCGCGCTGCTTGGCATCAGTCGGCAATCAATCTATCAGCGAGAAAAACGAGCCAAAGCAAAGCTCATCGCGTTAGCGCCTGTCAAAGCCATGGTGCAAGAGCTGCGATGCTTTATGCCGCGCTTAGGCACACGAAAACTCTACTTCCTTCTTCAACCTAAGTTCGCTCATCATGGGATTAAGCTAGGGAGAGACGGTCTATTTGCATACCTTCGCAGTCATCAAATGCTGGTCAGGCCCAAAAGAAGCTACACCAAAACCACAGACAGTCGCCACTGGATGAAGAAACACCCTAACTTAGTACAGGCGTTAGATATCACTCGGCCAGAGCAAGTGTATGCCAGTGATATTACGTATGTAGAAAGTGACGAAGGCGTTCACTACTTATCACTCACCACCGATGTTTATAGTCGCAAAATCATGGGCTATGAGCTCAGCCGTGACATGAAAGCCATCGATGTTGTAAAAGCACTGAAGATGTCCATAAAGTAGCGGCTCAACAACCAACCTCTGATACACCACTCCGACAGAGGAAGCCAATACTGCTCTTCTCTCTATCAGTCAGAGTTACAGAAATACGATATCGCCCCATCCATGACCGATGGCTATGATTGTTACCAGAACGCGCTCGCAGAGCGGGTCAATGGCATTTTAAAGCAGGAGTTTTTGCTTCATAAGTGTCAAAGCTTCGACGAGTTAAAACGGTTGGTAAGTGACTCCATCACTATCTACAATCGATTAAGGCCGCACTTAAGCCTTGATATGAAAACACCTGAAGAGGTGCATAAAAAAGCCAGCGCTGAATGGGCGCTGGCTTAGTTAAAAACCGTCAACTTATTTTAGGACGGCACAG
>NZ_QPID01000027.1 GCF_003336225.1 Corallincola holothuriorum | reverse complement strand
TGGCCCTTCGCGTTTTTTGGTGGGTCACCCTTTCTTAACTCTTTGAACCTGTGCATCATTTAAGGCCTCATCTCTTAGCTTAAAGTTGTGCATGGATCAGCGAACACTATACGAACGTATCCTTAATCTTTCTTCGCCCTGGCAAGTCAAAGATGTCGAGCTGAACGAAGCAGGCTCTGAAGTGAGAGTCCATGTTGAGTGTGATAAATCGGTAGTGCTCTGCTGCCCTCAATGTGGTCAACCTGCATCCAGATACGACAGTAGAGACCGCTCGTGGCGTCATCTTGATACATGCCAGTTTCAAACCTTGATTGTTGCAGAGGTGCCACGTGTGCACTGTAAAGAGCATGGCTGCCTAACGGTTAAAGTCCCTTGGGCCGAAGATAAAAGTCGCTACACTGCGTTGTTTGAAGCGTATGTCATTCGTTGGTTGAAAGTGGCGTCTATCAATGCGGTCAGCAAGGAAATGAAGCTGAGCTGGAGTGCGATTGATGGGATAATGAATCGCGCTGTTCAGCGAGGATTAGGTAAACGCGGTGCAGTTGACTCCCGTCAGTTAGCCGTGGATGAAGTGTCATTCAAAAAGGGACATGACTACGTCACGGTCATTTCTAACCATCAGGGCTATGTGCTGGGCGTAGAGGACGGAAAGTCAGCTGAAAGCCTCGCTGCGTATTACCGCAAGATGAACTTCTCAGAACGTTTTCGAATACAAAGTATCAGCATGGACATGAGCCCGTCTTTTCTCAAAGCGACGTTTGAGCATATTGAAAATGCGCGGAACAAAATCGCCTTTGACCATTTCCACATAGCTCAAAATCTTAATCAAGCACTGCACGTCACACGTAAAGATGAAGTCAGACAGGTTGATATGCACTTACGCCAGCAGATACATCGCACCCGTTACTATTGGCTACGTCACCGAGGCTCTCTGGAAGATAAACAACGAGCACAACTTAATGAATTAACGCCTCACTTATCGAATACCGCACTGGTGTGGTTCTTCAAAGAAAAAGCCAGAGATATTTGGAAAGGCAATCGTGTCCGCGGCGCAAAGGCTGCTTGGCAAGAATGGATTGGTTTGGCCAAAGCGGCGGCTATTCCAGCCTTAACAGTCGTTGCAAAACAAATTGAAGAACGGCTGTGGGGCATTCTTAACGCCATGAAACATCAGGTTTCCAATGGGCGAGCAGAAGCCATCAATAGCAAGATACGAACAATGCGAGTTAAGGCGCAAGGATACCGCTCTAAAGAGCGTTATAAGCGGGCAATTATGTTTCATTTCGGTGGGCTGGACTTGGCACCTACCCACTCTAATTAGTGAAGGGCCA
>NZ_QPID01000026.1 GCF_003336225.1 Corallincola holothuriorum | reverse complement strand
GGCGTTGGTATGACTCCCACTGTCAAGTTTGACGCACTGATCCCTGCTAAAAAACTAGCCATCGTATTCTCCTAAAAAAGAGCTGATACATCAGATGAAGCCGGTACTTTCGTCGGTTGCTATGCTGGTATCCGTGGATTACTCATTTTCATGAGCAGCGCCTACCTTACTTGTTCCGCCGTGGCACCTGTCTTCAGTCTATGTTCGTGGATCAACCGTTTGCGCGGTTGCCATCCTAACGCCGTCGGTGGTTGTGCCACACCCGTGGCTTGATCCAATGCATCAGCTCACTACCTGTTGTCATGCTGGCACCCGCGCCAGACGATTTGCTGGAACCACGTGACTGAGTACCACTTCCCGAGCAATGGCCCAGATATAAGCGATCATCTCTCTGGCGATCGCGGCGATCGCCACGTTGTAATGCTTACCGCGCTTCATTAGCCGCTGATAACGACGGCATAGCCGCAGCTGAGCCTGCCAGGCGATATCAATGATCTCCTGACCTAATGATTCTTGTCGTTTTTGCATCTCGGTGGAGATATTGGCGGCATAGCGATAAGAATGTGCCCCTTCAACCAATAGCCTGCGGGCCCGATGATTACCGGATTTAGTTATTGCCCCCAGTTTTCGTTTATCACTGCTGGTGTGCTCACTGGGGACTAACCCGAGATAACTCATTAACTTCCTGGGGTGGTCAAATCTGGTTAAGTCGCCCAGCTCTGCGATCACACCCACGGCAACCAATAGACGCACCCCGCGCATCGCCTGTATTGCTTTGACGACAGGGTAGTAACGCCAGCGTTTCACATGGTGAAGTAGTTCATTATCCAACCGCTCCAGTCGTCGCATGCGCTCAGAGACGGTTTGAATATACTCCTGTAACACGATCTGCTGTGCAGGATGGGGAAGCACTAGTTCGGTCAGCCAGCGGAGATGTTTCGGTGACCAGTTATCTTTTACAGTGCACTGAATGTGATTACGCAATAACAGCGCCTTGAGCTGATATTTGGCGGCTTTAAGGTCCTTCATGCAGGCTTCTCTGGCACGGGACAGATCCCGTATTGCTTCGTCTTCAGGCTCAGGTACGTAGATGGGGGTGAGATCGCCATTACGAATACAACTGGCGAGCTTAATTGCATCCCTGCGATCGGTTTTAACCCGGTCACCAGGCTTCTTGGGGATAAGGGAAGGGGCAACGACGTAACAACAGTGCCCAAGGCTGGTTAAGAGGCGGTAGATCCAGTAACCGCAAGGGCCGGCTTCGTAAACAAAATGAAGCGTGTGGTTGGGATATTTAGACGTAAATTGTCGGGCCAATTTGGAGAGCGCAGCCTTGGTGCTGTTTACTCGGCCAAAGTGTTTAATTTCAGCGCGTTGACGATCTTCACAATAAGCGACTTCAGAGAAGGTTTTGTGCGTGTCTAAGGCGATAAAAAGTATGCTACTGTAATTCATGCTGACCTCCAGCTTGTATTGTTGACACATACATTATGGCTCTGGCTTTTAGCTAACCCACGAAGGCGGAGGTCAGCACCTTTTGTGGGAGTCATATTGTCTAT
>NZ_QPID01000024.1 GCF_003336225.1 Corallincola holothuriorum | reverse complement strand
TTAGGGGTTGTATGGTTAAGTGACTAAGCGTATGCGGTGGATGCCTTGGCAGTTAGAGGCGATGAAGGACGTGTTAATCTGCGATAAGCATTGGGAAGTTGATAAAAGACGTTATACCCAATGATTTCCGAATGGGGAAACCCGGCACTCTTTGAGTGTCATCTGCAACTGAATACATAGGTTGTAGAGGCAAACGCAGGGAACTGAAACATCTAAGTACCTGTAGGAACAGAAATCAATTGAGATTTCGTTAGTAGCGGCGAGCGAACGCGAATTAGCCCTTAAGCTTTTTATGAGTTAGTGGAACGGTCTGGAAAGTCCGGCGATACAGGGTGATAGCCCCGTACACGAAAACAATTTTAAAGTGAAATCGAGTAGGTCGGGACACGTGATATCTTGACTGAACATGGGGGGACCATCCTCCAAGGCTAAATACTCCTAACTGACCGATAGTGAACCAGTACCGTGAGGGAAAGGCGAAAAGAACCCCTGTGAGGGGAGTGAAATAGAACCTGAAACCGCATACGTACAAGCAGTGGGAGCCCCTTCGGGGGTGACTGCGTACCTTTTGTATAATGGGTCAGCGACTTACATTCTGTAGCAAGGTTAACCGTATAGGGGAGCCGTAGGGAAACCGAGTCTTAACTGGGCGTCGAGTTGCAGGGTGTAGACCCGAAACCGAGTGATCTACCCATGGCCAGGTTGAAGGTTGAGTAACATCAACTGGAGGACCGAACCCACTAATGTTGAAAAATTAGGGGATGAGCTGTGGGTAGGGGTGAAAGGCCAATCAAACTCGGAGATAGCTGGTTCTCCCCGAAAGCTATTTAGGTAGCGCCTCGGACTTATGCCACTGGGGGTAGAGCACTGTTTCGGCTAGGGGGTCATCCCGACTTACCAACCCGATGCAAACTCCGAATACCAGTGAGTACTATCCGGGAGACACACGGCGGGTGCTAACGTCCGTCGTGGAGAGGGAAACAACCCAGACCGCCAGCTAAGGTCCCAAAGTTATCACTAAGTGGGAAACGATGTGGGAAGGCTCAGACAGCTAGGAGGTTGGCTTAGAAGCAGCCACCCTTTAAAGAAAGCGTAATAGCTCACTAGTCGAGTCGGCCTGCGCGGAAGATGTAACGGGGCTAAGTGATACACCGAAGCTGCGGCAATGCGATTTATCGTATTGGGTAGGGGAGCGTTCTGTAAGCGGTTGAAGGTGTGCTGTAAGGCATGCTGGACGTATCAGAAGTGCGAATGCTGACATGAGTAACGACAAAGCGGGTGAAAAACCCGCTCGCCGGAAGACCAAGGTTTCCTGTCCAATGCTAATCAGGGCAGGGTAAGTCGACCCCTAAGGTGAGGCCGAGAGGCGTAATCGATGGGAAACAGGTTAATATTCCTGTACCGACATGTACTGCGATGGGGGGACGGAGAAGGCTAAATGGGCCAGGCGTTGGTTGTCCTGGTTTAAGTGTGTAGGTTGATGGTTTAGGTAAATCCGGACCGTCTTAAGACTGAGACACGATATCGAGATTCTACGGAATTGAAGTCATTGATGCCATGCTTCCAGGAAAAGCCTCTAAGCTTCAGGTACATGTTGATCGTACCCCAAACCGACACAGGTGGTCAGGTAGAGAATACTAAGGCGCTTGAGAGAACTCGGGTGAAGGAACTAGGCAAAATAGTACCGTAACTTCGGGAGAAGGTACGCTGCTGACGGTGATGGGACTTGCTCCCTAAGCTGTTGGCAGTCGCAGTGACCAGGTGGCTGGGACTGTTTATTAAAAACACAGCACTCTGCAAACTCGAAAGAGGACGTATAGGGTGTGACACCTGCCCGGTGCCGGAAGGTTAATTGATGGGGTTATCTTCGGAGAAGCTCTTGATCGAAGCCCCGGTAAACGGCGGCCGTAACTATAACGGTCCTAAGGTAGCGAAATTCCTTGTCGGGTAAGTTCCGACCTGCACGAATGGTGTAACCATGGCCACGCTGTCTCCACCCGAGACTCAGTGAAATTGAAATCGCAGTGAAGATGCTGTGTACCCGCGGCTAGACGGAAAGACCCCGTGAACCTTTACTACAGCTTGGCAGTGAACATTGAACCTACATGTGTAGGATAGGTGGGAGGCTTTGAAGCGGTGACGCCAGTCATCGTGGAGCCAACCTTGAAATACCACCCTTGTATGTTTGATGTTCTAACCTAGGTCCCTTATCGGGATCGGGGACATTGCCTGGTGGGTAGTTTGACTGGGGCGGTCTCCTCCCAAAGAGTAACGGAGGAGTACGAAGGTTAGCTAATCACGGTCGGACATCGTGAGGTTAGTACAATGGTATAAGCTAGCTTGACTGCGAGACAGACACGTCGAGCAGGTACGAAAGTAGGTCATAGTGATCCGGTGGCTCTGTATGGAAGGGCCATCGCTCAACGGATAAAAGGTACTCCGGGGATAACAGGCTGATACCGCCCAAGAGTTCATATCGACGGCGGTGTTTGGCACCTCGATGTCGGCTCATCACATCCTGGGGCTGAAGTCGGTCCCAAGGGTATGGCTGTTCGCCATTTAAAGTGGTACGCGAGCTGGGTTTAGAACGTCGTGAGACAGTTCGGTCCCTATCTGCCGTGGGCGTTTGAGAATTGAAAGGGGCTGCTCCTAGTACGAGAGGACCGGAGTGGACGAACCTCTGGTGTTCGGGTTGTCATGCCAATGGCATTGCCCGGTAGCTAAGTTCGGAACTGATAACCGCTGAAAGCATCTAAGCGGGAAGCAGGCCTTGAGATGAGTTCTCACTGGGACTTTAAGTCCCCTAAAGGGTTGTTGAAGACTACGACGTTGATAGGCAGGGTGTGGAAGCGTTGTGAGGCGTTGAGCTAACCTGTACTAATTGCCCGTGAGGCTTAACCATACAACCCCTAAGAAGTTTT
>NZ_QPID01000023.1 GCF_003336225.1 Corallincola holothuriorum | reverse complement strand
GATCCCAACAGATTGCATAATTAACTCTTACTACCCTTGTCCATGCAGCATCACCGCTAAGCGGGCGCTTGGATACCATCCAGTGTTAGAGAAAAGACTCAGGGCATCATCTCTCCCACAGTGTCAACGCACTCGGGTTAGGGACATACTCACTGAGCCTTGGTGGATTACTGATAGCTAATCAGTAACCCGAGACAGATACAAGGCCTGGGGTGAGGGGTATTTGAAACGAGAGTCAGCAATATTGGTAACGCAAATAGATCCAGGTTGGCGCTTGCTGATGCTGCCGCATTAAAAAGCAAAAGTCCCCTCATCTCAATCTTCTCCCCAAGGGAGAAGAGGCTAAAGGTAACTACGAGCGTGGTTTGCTCCCTATTTAGAAGACTTTCTCTCTTACGTCATTTGTTCAGCAAGGCGATAAGCTTTGCTCCCTCTCCAAGGGGAGGGGGCTGGGGTGAGGGGTATTTGAAACGAGAGTCAGCAATATTGGTAACGCAAATATGTTCAGGTTTGCGCTTGCTGACGCTGCCGCATTAATAAGCAAAAGTCCCCTCATCTCAATCTTCTCCCCAAAGGAGAAGAGGTTAAATAGGGTATATTAGAAAGCAAAAAGCCCCGCACTGTGCGGGGCTTCGATAGCATTTGTTAATCGCTCTATTGGAGATTAACGCTTGGTTTCAGGCATCGCTTCGTGTGTACCTGTCACTTGCATCTCTTCTTCCAACGCTTGATCTTCTGTGGTTGGATGAGAGTCTTCTGCACCATGCATCCAATCAATCAGCTTGTCTGAAATCAGGTACAAAATAACCGCTGACACGACACCGGTGATCACCAAGCCGATGAATATAGACAAAGACTTGTCGATCATCGCAGCTTCTTTTAGACCATCAACACACTCGGTCAACTTAACAGCGTCGGTGATACCTTGCGCGGTACACTGAGTGCTAAATGCTTCTCCATCGCCGTGTACACCAATCAAGGAGCCCACAAAGCCAGCAACATAGTTAGCCAAGCCGGTAAAGAAGAACCACAGACCCATAAATAGACTGGCCAGTTTCACAGGGGCTAGTTTGGTTACCATGGATAGTCCTACCGGGCTAAGGCAAAGTTCACCCAGTGTATGGAATAGGTAAGCCCCGACTAACCACCACAGGCTTGCTTTGGCGTCGCCACCAGCGATCTGCATAGACGCAGCAACCATGAATAGGAAGCCAAGACCTAATAGAAATAAACCGAGGGCAAACTTGGCTGGCGAGCTAGGCTCTTTATCGCCCAACTTAATCCACAGGCTGGCAAAAATAGGAGCAAACAACACAATAAAGAAGGCGTTGATGGACTGGAACCAGGCCGTAGGTACTTCAAATGAACCAACCATACGGTCGGTAAACTTGTCTGCGTAGATATTCATCAGGCCGCCAGCTTGTTCAAAACCAGCCCAGAATACGATAGTAAATAAGCCCAATACGAAAATTACCTTGATGCGGTCACGCTCAACTTTTGACAGAGGACCTGTCTGACCTTCATCTTTGGCTGCTTGGTTTGCTTTTAGTTTTGCTACCGGCACTGTGCCGATGTCACCCAGCAGTTTGCGAGCAAAAATGCCCTGAATAACCAGAGACAGCAGCATACCGAAACCCGCAGCAGCAAAGCCTGCCTGGTAGTTGTTTACGAAGATCTCTTTGCCGTTAACGATTTCGGTATAACCGAACGACTGATAAGCGCTGGCAACCAAAATACCGGAAAGGAAAGCACCGATATTGATACCCATATAGAAGATAGTGAATGCACCGTCACGGCGATGGTCGCCATCTTCATACAGATCACCAACCATGGTGGAAATGTTCGGCTTGAACATACCGTTACCACAGATAAGCAGGGCTAAGCCTGCATAGAAAACCGTGTTTTCCTGGCCTACAAACCAGCCATGTGGCATGGCAAGTGTGAACTGGCCCATGGCCATTAAAAAGCCACCGATGAGAATCGACTTACGTTGACCTAAGTGGTTATCAGCCAACCATCCACCAATCAGGGGTGTCAGGTAAACCAACATAGTGAAGGTGCCGTAAAGGCTGATGGCATCTTGTTCGGTCCAGCCCAGACCATTACCGCCTTGACCGCTGACCTTATCAACTAGATAGAGTACGAGAATGGCGCGCATTGCATAGTAACTGAAGCGTTCCCATAGTTCGGTACCGAACAATAGGAAAAGCCCCTTAGGATGCCCAAGTAGGGTTCCCTGAGAAGGTGTGTTGCTCATGTTTTTTCACCCTGGAGGAGTAATATTTAGAATTATTTATATAGTTATTGTTTGAAAAATCGCTGCAACCTTACCTAGAAAGGGGGGATAAAATCAATCAAGCGCGTCAAGTAAGCGTATTTTTGCGAAGCCCGTAGTGTCAACTCAATGGTTTAGCGCTAGAGCGAGCCTGTAACATAGCCGTGTAGCTTGTTTTTTATACGAGTGTTTGGAGCCAGAGTCGCTGAAATACCGCCACTATATAGTAGCAACAGCAAAAGCCCCCTCATCTCAATCTTCTCCCCAAGGGAGAAGAGGAAAAAGGCAACGACGAACAATTTTGCCTTGCTTCTGGAGGAGACTACCCTATTGTCTAATTCATTCAACGAGACAACGAAAATTGAGCAACTGACCGAATGGCGTTGCTCAACCTTTGAAAAGGTGTAACCCATGTTGCCGGTTTAAAATGTTACCTATGTTCCGGTTGTACATCTTAGCTCCCTCTCCAAGGGGTGAGGGGTATTTGATACTAGAATCAGTATTATCGGTGGCGTAGAGACATCAAGGTTAGTATTTGCTGATACCACCAGTATGTAGTGGCAACAGCAAAAGCCCCCTCATCTCAATCTTCTCCCCAAGGGAGAAGAGGTAAACAGACAAGGCAACGACGAACGAGTTTTGCTCTGCTCCAAGGGGAGACTACCCCATTGTTTAATTCATTCAGCGACACGATAAGCTTTTGCTCCCTCTCCAAGGGGAGAGATACCATCTTGCTCGTCATGCCTCAAGCAGTGATTTTCACGCTGTTTGAGGCTGATACTCGCTCTGGTGCTTAAGCACGCCGAAGCAAATATGAGTCAGCTTG
>NZ_QPID01000022.1 GCF_003336225.1 Corallincola holothuriorum | reverse complement strand
GCTATGGACGAACAACGTTATCTATGACACTCACTATGCCGTGCTTTGCTAACTTAACGCAACACTCTGTTAATACTGAGCAACTCATAACTTGCGCTCGGTCAGATTGTCCCCACACAGCATTCCACCGCGCCAAAAACACAGTGCCGTATGTTGATTAAGCCGCATGATGAACGGGCACCTCCTTTTCCCCATGTATTAACGATGCACCGCAAACATCACACACGCGGGGCACATCACAACCAATCAGGTAAGCCTGCCAACTGATAAATTCACCTTGGCTTACCTTTGGCTGTCCAAGCTGCAGACGGGCACGGTTCAATTTCGTTCTTCCGCCTGCGCTGTATAGTCCCAGATAACGCACACTGCTCTTTCCGTGTTGCGGGGCATGCGCCAACCAGCGGCTAATGAATGTCGCCACCGGTAAACAGCTGACTTCACCTTTGCCACTGCGGTGGGATTGGTAACTGAACGTAACGTGGGTTTGACTGACATGCCGCAGTTGCTGGTTTCGCAAGGGGCCGCCTTTGATGTAACGCGCCAGATATTTCGCCACCCCACTGGCATGATCATAACGGGCACAACAATGAACCACCCAACACTTACGCCCTAACTGATTGCATAACTGTGTCATCGAACTGGCTGATCTGCCCTCCGGCAGCGTCAGTTCCTGCTCACTTAACGCTTGCTTTAGTCCCGCCAGTAACTTCCCCCGATACACCATCATCAGTGGCTTTTGTGGAAATAACACCGCTTTCTTAGGTTCACGCCATTGGCCTTGTTCGGTCAACCCGCCATGACTGATCAAACAATGCAGATGGGGATGTAAAGACAGATCGCGTCCCCACGTGTGTAAGGCCGACAATATCCCTGGCATCGCCGCTAAGTAGCGCGGATCTTTGGCAAAGGTTTTTAATGTGCTGTGGACGGCGTTAAACAACAGATCGGTCAAACGGCGTCGGTTAAAACGCCACAACCCATGCAGCTCACTAGGGAGGGTAAAGATCATATGATGATGAGGACAATCAAGCAGTACTGACTGGACGTGCTGCAGCCATCGTTCTTTAGGTAATCCGCTGCATTGTGGACAAGCACGATGCTTACAGGAGTTGTACCAAACTCCCTGCACATGCCCTTGCGGGCAGCACTGAATATGCCCGCCTAATCGAGCGGTGCGACAATCACGAATACGGGAGACGGCACGCGCCTGATCCAGGCTCACACCATGGTGGCGGCGGTATTCATCGAAGTGCTGATCCAGCAGCGTTTGCAGTGTCCTTTTCATGGACTAAGCTATAGCAAACCACTGTTTATTTATCCAGCAATCTAGCAAAAAAAGACTTCCCCGAGGCCTGCCTCGGCGAGTACAACGCCCAAAAAATGGGCAGGTGCAGCGGCTCCGCCGCGTCGTGGCACCTGTCCCCGCGAGGAGCGCAGCGACAAGTACTTGATTATTTTGCTTGTTAGCAGCTAGTCCCACCAGTTGAACAATGCCTCGCCCAACGATTGAGGCTTCCAGTACTTAACATCGTTATGACTTAAATAGGACCTCGTTACAAATGGACCATTAAGCACTTTGCTCGAAATGACATCGATACCGTGGCAATACTTAAGCTCTCGTGCGACGTCTGCGCTATCGATGAAGTCGAGCTCGCAAACCGACGGTTCAAACTCTGAGACAACGGCCCAATCTGAATTTATGGAAGCGAGAACAGCAAACTCCTTTCCCCTTTGTTCCATTAAAGCAGCAAAAAAGTTCGGTGTAGCCAGTGGACCATGAAACTCAACAACAGTGAAACCAGCCCGTTGGGCTAGGTCGTAAATTACTTTTTTGAAGTGCTGCATATCCATATAAGAGGCCTGCTAACGCCCCAACCATGGGCGGATTGAGCAGGCTAAACTAAGGAGCGGAGCGACGAAAGCCTGCGAAAAGCCGTCCGCGTGAGTTGGTTTGTTAGCTTTTGTCCTGGTAGCGGATGCCTTGGCCCTTGCATGTGATGAGATCACCACACATGCCCGGCTTTTCACCATATCCAGCCTTGTGACACTGAACATCAATGACAGCATCTAACTTTTCGATTGCAGCGGATGCCCTTAGAGCATCGAGAGCTTCGTTTTCATAGACCCAGCCATATTCGCCGCAAATTTTCCCTGAGACTTCTTTGACTACGTCATATGGCCTGGATAGATCCGGGTTCTTAACCTCGATCTCCCTGTAGCGTTGCTTTTGCTCAGGAGTAAGGTCTTCATACGTGATGTTGTAGGCGCATCCAGCGCAAATTGCTGCGAGTAGAGTTATTACTAGATTCTTCACGCGATATTCCTTTTAAGAAAGCTAACGCCAGTAGCAATTGCCGGAGCTAGCTGGCTGTTTTTTTTGCTCCGCAAAAAAGAAGACAGCTTGCGGAGGTCAATTGGCTACTTTTGTTAAGCATTTTCATAGAAGTGGCAACCATTCTATTTTCTCGGACTGAGAGCTAACCATAACTGCAACATGATTGGGGTCCACAGTAGCTATTGCAGGATCATTTATCTTTAAGTCAAAATATACAGACCAATATTCTTCACCTTCTTCAACCACCGTAACCCACGACATACTTCGCTTTTTACGATTGAGGATGGCGTGCCCCGTTTCATAAGCAATTGGAAAGTCAGCTTGCACCTTATCTTTCTTAACAAATTCAGTTGCTAGCTCAACGGCTTTAGTTTTAGTAATGTTCATATTGATGCTTAACAGTGTATTAGGCTGAATTCTGCCTAAACATCAGCATCCAGCCTTTGATAATTTCCCCACTATAACGCGCTAAGTTTCCTACTATCAATGTGTTACATCACACACTCTCGTTTGACTTACTCTTGTCTGACATACAAAAAGAAGAATTGGGTTCTCAAGGGAACTAACATGCAGCGGATCCAGGCTGTAAAGGTCAATATATTCAATAAGATATAGGTAATGAGTCCGGCAAAGAAAGAATCACTTTTCCGTATAGAACCTAAAATCCTGGCAGATTTTGCCAACCTGACTTACAACTGTATATATATGGCCCTTCACTAATTAGAGTGGGTAGGTGCCAAGTCCAGCCCACCGAAATGAAACATAATTGCCCGCTTATAACGCTCTTTAGAGCGGTATCCTTGCGCCTTAACTCGCATTGTTCGTATCTTGCT
>NZ_QPID01000021.1 GCF_003336225.1 Corallincola holothuriorum | reverse complement strand
ATAGCAACCGACGAAAGTACCGGCTTCATCTGATGTATCAGCTCTTTTTTAGGAGAAAACGATGGCTAGTTTTTTAGCAGGGATCAGTGCGTCAAACTTGACAGTGGGAGTCATACCAACGCCCCAACCATGGGCGGATTGAGCTGGCTAAAATAAGGAGCGCAGCGACGACAGCCAGCGAGAAGAGGTCCGCGTGAGTTGGTTTGTTAGCAAACCGGGCTATGAGGCTTTCGGAAAAAGGCCTGATAGCTGTTCCAGAAAGACTCTAACAGCTTGGTTCTTTGACGATGCAATGGTGGCATTCGCTTCTCCGTGAACCGATATTTCTTTCACTGTCTCACCATCTCTTGAAACGAGTGATGCAACGGCATCCAGCGACAATACAGATTTCTTACTGTATCGGCTTTCTCTCATCATCCCGATTCGTTTGAATTCAACTACCATTTTGGTATCTGACTCCGCCACGACTGCAACACCCGAAGCCTCAAAGCTTTTTATCACAGATTCTCTCAGGTACTGCCGATCCACTTCATCAAAGACATAAGTGTGACTAACCGGAACATGAACACCGCCGCCGGAGGCGACCTCCGACTGCGTAGTACTGGAGCTATGATCTGGGTATGAGAATGGTAAAAGCTCTACTTGCTTGATTTCCTGACCTAAATCTAACGTTACCGTTTGCACAGAGCTAGATACAAAAATCCCTCTCTGGGGATGATAAACGGCGCAACTAGTGAGGAATGAGAGAATACATGCAACAACTAAATACCTTTTCATTACTACTCCATAATTCTTAGGTTTGCTAACGCCCCAACCATGGGCGGATTGAGCAGGCTAAACTAAGGAGCGAAGCGACGAAAGCCTGCGAAAAGCCGTCCGCGTGAGTTGGTTTGTTATATGCCAGTTCGGTACTCGCGTTGCGGTACTTCTGCAGTGACATCACCATGATTTTCCCTTTTTGCTTTGATAGTGAGTACCTTGGGGTACTCAGCATTACAGCAAACCGATACATCAAAGCCTTTGCTAAATGCATCCTCAATATCAACGCCGCAGACTTCGTAGATTATGTCGCCATACTCGAACCCATGCCGGCTGAGGACATCTATTGCCTTCAATTGGCGAACTCGAAACCCAACCAATTTGTAGCCAAATAAACTGGGTGCTTTGACTGGGGTAAGAGTGCCGGGAGGGAAGACTTGCTTATGATCCTCAAGGATTTTTGCTTCTCGTTCGCAAGTTGCTGCATGTGCACCACTCAAAAAGCTCATGGCAAAGAGATACAAAGATATAGTGGCGAACATCTTCAAAGGGTTGCCTCTGGCATATAACGCCGCAAACAGGAGCAAAGGCCAGCGGCTCGCCGCGTTGTGGCCTTTGTCCACGCGAGGAGCGAAGCGACGAGTGCTTGCTGATTTGCCTTGTTAAGCGGCAACTTGAAACAACCAGTTGGGATACACTTTGCGAGCCATTTCTTCAACAGCCTGCCGTGATAGCGCAATTTCCTGATCACTAATTGGAACTCCCAACAGCCACCGAACTGTTTGGCCAGTAGAAACAGAAAAGGAGTGTTGCGATGGAACGTATGCCATATGCCGGTATGAACTGCGAGCATTGCAACGCACCACATCCTCACACACGAGCGGCCATTCACTGCACTCGCGGCCTTTAAGCCAGTACAACGAAGAAGCAATGGCATTTGGAAGCCAGTCAAGCTCACCCGAGGCCGCGAATTCGAAGCCAGCAGATGGCAAGCTTAGAGTTTTATCAGAGCAGCCAATAGTTGAATAAAAAGCCGTTGATGATTCGAACCTGCCAATTGGGATGGGGTTGGCATCATTCTCATCTCGGTAAGCTGCTACCGAAGGCACACCTTCGAATTTGCTGCGAAGGTACTGCGCAATTTCCTTATGGTGCTCTGGAGGCACATTAATCTCCTTGACGCTTAACGCCCAAAAAATGGGCAAGTGTAGCGGCTCCGCCGCGTCGTAGCACTTGTCCCCGCGAGGAGCGCAGCGACTAGTGCTTGATTATTTTGCTTGTTAGAAGTCGCCTTCCCTGCAGCTTCTTGCTTCCAGCTTAGGTTCATGAGGCCGACAATTGTTATAGGCGAATGCGACATGATGGCGGCCTAAGTCATCCACAAAGCTACATTCAACCTCACAAGGTTTACCCAACGCTGAACGCCAGTAATGATACTTGTGCTGATACTCAACTTCGAAGCGTGCTATTAACTTCGCGGAAGTAAGCCAATTACATGGGATCGCACGCTTGTTTAAGAGCAGTTCAAGCATGCCCCGGTAGCACGTCACCAAGGAGTCAAATTGATGGGTAAACGGTTCAACTGAACCATTTAGCAAATCCAGTTCGACAACTTTATGGCTCTCGTTCTCGACGAACTTATACAGTTTCCCGATCCCCCAATAGCCATCAACATCGTTGTTTCTGCTATTGAACGAGCCGACTATACCGCTTGCTATACTCCCAAGCTCTTTTCGACGAGCCATAATTCTCCAGCGACTTCTAACGCCCAAAAAATGGGCAGGTGCAGCGGCTCCGCTGCGTCGTGGCACCTGTCCCCGCGAGGAGCGCAGCGACGAGTGCCTGATTATTTTGCTTGTTAGGCTTCAAAAGCACTGGGGTACTGGAGCGCGTAATATGTCGCTTTACAAGCTTTAACTATCTCTTCGCGTCTTTGCTGTTTCGACCACCCATTTATGCATTCGCAGTACCACTCATCGTCCAGAACTGTATATTCACCGTACGACTCGGGATAACCAGCTTGAATGTTTGCATAGTAGATCTTGGATGCTCCGGCCTCTGGAGCAAGCTCGCCATCGATGACCTCTTTGGCCAAGGCTTTTGCGTAACCTTCTATCGCTTCTTCAGCGCAGGGCTGACGGATACACAGCTCTCGTAAAACTCGTTGAAAATAGTCTTCTACTTCGAACTCGTTAAGTGGCTGAAGAAGCGTAGCCAGCACCGCAAGGTTTTCGGTATCTACGCCTTGCTCCAGCAGTGACATCGCCCATGCTACTTTGTGCTCGCCACCTCCTGAGCACATGGCGACTAAACCAAGCACCTTATACGTTTCAACTTGTTGCGATTCAGTGAGCATATCTTCCTTGAAGCCTAACGCCCATATTAACAGGCTAAAAATTGTGGGCTAAAATCGAGCGAAGCGAGTGAGCCCGCTGTTTTTAGTCCTTGTTAAATTGACTTGTTAGGTTTTTGACTGCTGTAAATATAACTCGGCTAGTTCAACAAGCGTACTCGGTGCATTTGGAACTGCTAATTTAATATCTTCAGCAAGAGCGAAATTATCAAAACCTTTCATATCTTTTAGTAAGTTGGGAGTAGATTCTAATAACGTTATAGATTTATTGAGAATGTTTTTGAACACTCTCAGTGATAACACTTGTGAATCCCTATCAACTTCATCATGGTAAAACTTCACTAGCTTGGTACAAATTCGGAGCTCTGTACCTTTATATTGAAATTCAGCTATTGGTAACTCTTTAAGGAATTGTTCAAACCTTTCATTACTCGCTTCTAAAGTCTTTCGTGGCGGGGAAACATTTCGAGCACAAAATTCAAATACAACAGATTCAATTTTACCACCGTAGCTTTCGCTAAGGTGCTCACTTAACCACTTTCCGGCAACATTCAACGTTGCATTACCGCCAAATATTGAATATGTTCTGTAGCAAAATAGTATATCCATGATAAAAAACCTAACGCCCGCATCACGGGCAATTGAAAGTTGGACCGTTTTTTTGCAAAAAATGGGCTGACTTTTAATTGTCGCTGTGCATGCGTTTGTTAGCTGCAAGTTTAATTAATCTACCAATCTAGTATTAATACGATTAATCTTCTTTTTTATATGATGACTATAAAATTTCGGTTCTATTTTAGTATTAGTCATTAACCACTCGAGCCACACATGATCATTTGGAATTGAAGGTCCTCTCATTCCATCAACAAATAATTTATTAAGAAAAGTACACATAAGCGAATTTTCTTCTAACTCCAAAACATCAAGTAACAATACATCAATTGCTCTGGTAAACGCTGATAAACATTTTAAGGCATCTTCATACACCCATTGACTTGATTCAACTGATATATCAATAACACCCTTATTTCTATTGTTCTGCTCTTCCCCGACCACATATATGTCAATTGGATGCTCAGAAGGCTTGGTCGAAAATACTCTGTTTTTTTGTTTAGTTTTTGGATGTACATAATCATTACGTATTTTAATCAATGATGAAAATACTTGAATTTGATATTGCCCCCTATCAAAACCACCTTTTTTCATTAAAAATGAAAACATTTCAAGTTTTGCTATTGGGTCTAATTTGTCAATAGAATTTCCAAAGCCTGTTGAAAAATCTAAAAACTGGATAAGATTATTAGCCAATGCTTCTACTGCAAAAGAGCAATGTAAAATAGTAGACTTAACAAGCAATCTTTTAGTTGATGGATCTTGAGCTTCAAATGCTGCTTTTAAGCATAGAACTGAATCTATATAATTTGGTAAGAACGGCTTGATAATCTCATAATCTTTACCCAACTTTGAACTCCTAATTTTTATATAAATCAATTATGTGTGATAGCAGCTAACGCCTTTGATAACAGGACCTATAACGCGCCCAAATAAAACCACCGCTCTCTGGGTGGTTCCTCGTTTATCAAACTTGTTGTACACCCGCACCGCCGTGGCTATGGACGAACAACGTTATC
>NZ_QPID01000020.1 GCF_003336225.1 Corallincola holothuriorum | reverse complement strand
AAAGTATGCTACTGTAATTCATGCTGACCTCCAGCTTGTATTGTTGACACATACATTATGGCTCTGGCTTTTAGCTAACCCACGAAGGCGGAGGTCAGCACCTTTTGTGGGAGTCATATTGTCTATATGCATTAGGGGTTTTTGTGACCAAGTTTGAGTCAATAACTAAAGCAGCCGAGACGCTTGAAAAAAGAGTTGATGGAATGGAAGGACATCTTGGTGTTTTAGATGCTGTCCTGACTTTGTATGGTGATTACGGCACAACTCTTTCAGCTATGTCACTTCTGGTACCAACTATTACCTTTGAAGGTGGTGTGCCTTTTGCTCGCTTTCCGGGAGCTGCAGATACTCTTCCAATAGACTGTTTTCATGTTGACCTTATTCATCATTCTACAGCGGCAAGTGGTAATTCGGCTACGTATGCAGCAATAGGTGCTCTCTTGGCAGAAAGCTGGTCATCAATATTGATGAAATCGGGTTTCGCTGGTCATTTCGTTTATGATGCGGTGCAAGGCTATGACGTTGTGTATCGCATATAACAAGGCCGTTATGGGCGCTTCGCGCCTTGGGACTGCAAAACCACTGCGCGGCAAGCCGCATGTCGCCGCCCCAAATTTTGGCGTTAGGCATACATATGATTCGAGTTGCTGTTTTCTTATTAGCGTTGCTGATTAGTTCGGCATCATATTCCTGTACTGTCCCAATTTATGGTGAAGAGTACGATGCACTTATTGAGCTAACAGAGACCCAAGATAGGCATTCCTACCAAATTCGCGTTCCGGCAAAGGTAGGCGGATCTAAGTTGGTTGAAGCATTTCTCGCCTATACCAAGTTGCCCAAAGGTGAATTTATGGTTGGTGAGTTCTTTACTAAGATCCGCTTGAGGAAAAGTAGCGGGGATTATGTGAGTGCAGTATTTGATGTTCCTGAAAAGGAAGGCTACGCACCATATGTTCAAGTACGGTGGCCCGGTGAAGTCTGTGCAACAGTCGCTTTTTCAGAATTCCCGCACAGCGATTGAATGCCTAACAAACAAATTAACCAAAGCACTCGTCGTTACGCTCCTCGGGGACAAAGGCCACAACGCTGCAAGCCGCTGCCCTTTGCATGTGGTCGCGGCGTTATTGCTTGAGGACAGTTTCATGACGTAACCGGATAGAAAGCATGCGCGAGATGCCATGCTTGAAGCTGTTGAAAATCAAATATCTGCCAATGAACTCCCTAAAGTTAAGCAAACCCTCGACAGGCTGATGTCCATAGGAATCAGGTGAAAAGAGTCACTCAAGTACATAGCATGCGCTTTGTCAGTGGAGATTTTTGGTGCGTTGAAGCATGGTGAAGAGTTTAACCCTCAACGTTACGACCAAAACTTAGACTCTTTGCCTGAACTGCCATGGGATGACGAATAGTTAACGTAACAAGCCGTTGAAACTAGCGCTTCTTTAGTCTCCGTCACGACCGCAATTGGCACCGCTGCGACATTCAGTTTCCGTTGAGTATACTTTTGCTCTGCTTGATAGTCAGATTTGAGTGGATTGCGGTCATTGGTTCTAACTCGGGGTTGGACAAAAATGAGCTAGGTGACTAATGTCTGAGTCTGGCACTCTGGCGACAAATAAGCGAGGTGCCGCTGCTCAACAAGCGCCTAATAACACTGAATGAGCAGAACTTATCCGATAGCTGCCACCGGGGGCTACTGTAGAGTTGATTTCCCGATTTCACACCCGAAAAGGCTGCCCATAGTTGATATGGCCGAAGTATTAATGTCTCACCTTTCCTTTGAGTTAATATTGTGAATTTTACTGTCTACCCTAGTAACCGTTGCAAATGAGTATCTGGATTAACAGCCCAAGAAACCCCAAGGTCGCTGATTATGTGGAAAGCTACTGGTTTATAGCTAGTCCGCATAGCCGTCCAGGCTGCCAGTACCCCAAGCTAAACCCTCATCCCAATGCGCATTTGATCTTAGCGCCTGACGACCAGCCCTATTACTATGAGCGCAGCGCCCGAACCATACAGGGGGCTGGAAGCCACTGGTTGTTTCCTCATAGTCAGACATTAACGCTGGATCATACTCACGCCTTTCAGATGGTTGGCATAAAATTCCATATTGGCGCCACATATGCTCTAAATATGGAGCCAACCCAGCCGGTATTGGATCAAGTGATCGGGGTTGATGTGCCTAGTTTACTTCACGATGCGAAAGTCAGTGTGCCAGCACTTTTAGCCAGTGCAGCCCGTAACAGGGAAATGTGCTGCGACAGGCTCGATAACCTCCTGCTACCCTGGCTATCCCAAAGCCATCAGGATAAACACAGCTTACTTGTCCGCAAAACATTGCCGTTGTTACCTGATACGCCGGTTTCGCAAATTGGCGAATTATTACACTGCTCACAGCGAACTGTAGAGCGCAGCTTTTCGCGTGTAACTGGGCTAACGCTCAAACAATCCCAGTCGATAATAAAGCTGGAAGCCATGCTTGAATACCTGTGTCAGTTGGAGAGCCAGGACATTGACTGGGTTGCGATCGCCCAACAGTTTGCTTTTAGTGATCAGTCCCACCTCATCCGTTATCTGAAAAAAGAACTGGGTACGACACCAGGGGAATATGCTCGGCGACGCGACTTTACGGTTGATATCTATGGTGACTTCGACATCTGATAAAAACTGTCGTTTTTGTTCAATCACTTTCTATTTCTGCCCCTTACTATGCCCTCCCAGACACAGATAATACGAGTAGCAAAACCTTGAAAACAGAGATCAGGCACTATCGGGAACAGGACATAAGCGAAATACTGGATATATTTGAAGCCGCATCTAGGGTTGGGCACCCATTTGTGAGTGAGGAGTTTATCCAGCAAGAGCGCCACAATGTTGAGCAGCTGTACTTGCCGAATGCAGATACTTGGGTGGTACTGGCAGATGGCAATGTTGCTGGTTTCATCTCCCTGATCGGCAATGAAGTCGGCGGCCTGTTTGTTGATCCTAAGTTTCATGGTCATGGCTTGGGCAGAGCCCTGATGGAAAAGGCACAAGCGCTACATGGCGATTTGTTGGTTCAGGTATTTAAGGAAAACTCAGTAGGCCGCTATTTTTACCACCGCTACGGTTTTCAACTCGTTGAGGAAACGATCTTTGAGCAGACTGGCGACGCCTTACTCAAACTAGCGTTTAGCGCATAGCAAGGAAGAGCAGGGGGCAGAATGGCCAGCGTTTGCGATGGTAGGTTTTGAATTTCAGCTGAACTAGAGAGATAAAATGATTCGAAAATACAATGAACAAGACTTAGAAGCGGTGCTGGATATTTGGCTGAAAGCATCGGTCAAAGCGCATGATTTTGTAGATGCTGAATTTTGGCAATCACAGGTAGAAAACATGCGTAATATCTATATACCGGCCTCAGAAACTTACGTTTTTGAGCGCGATTCTGAAGTTGTCGGGTTTTATGCCTTACATGAAAATATGCTGGCAGCAATCTTCATTGAACCTGAGTTGCAGGGGCGAGGTATTGGCAAAATGCTAATTGCTCACGCAAAAGCACAACGGTCTCAGCTAACTTTGTCCGTCTACAAAGAGAACGTTTCAAGCTACCAGTTCTATCTATCTCAGGGGTTTGCCGTGTTGAGCGAACAAACTGATGAACATACTGGGCACCCAGAGTACATAATGGGCTCAGCAACCTAATAAATCCCTCAATAGGCGTTCTGCCAACGACGGTTGTTGCCTGTTTGGAGCTGCCAGTCCTTTGTCGGTTGAACGGGTGAATGACTCCTGATGGCACTGCCCTGCCGCTGGTAAGACATAGCGTGGTGACCCTGCGGAGCGAATGGGTGTTATTCGCTGTAACTCACTATTGGACAGAAACAAGTTGGGGGATGGGGGTACGCCTCAATAAACGGCGCAGCATTGCTAGTTCCGGTGCCGTAGGCGCGTAGTTAATTGACTTGTTATAGCGCAATACACGAAATTTACGCTATGGAACGTGCCACTGACTGATTAGTCCACAGTTAGAAGTGATAAAAAATACCCAAGCGGTTATTGCTAACGGCTTGGGTATTAGCCCACCCTTTCCCTTTATACAGCACTACGGTTCAGCTAATAAGTCACCCGTTCGCCTATCCCCATTCGGGGCAATAATACTGCACACCTAAATGTGTTTGATTCACGCCATGATAGCGAATTGGCTAATCATGGGGTTAACCCGAAGGTATTCAAACTATAAACGCGGTCGTACCGCACTTGGGGCGTTAAGGCGCCCTTAACCTATGGGGTGATACAAACCTACCAAACTGCCGGGTATTCCACAACACCCTCCACATGGTAGCCATGGTTCAGCAGTGCCTTACGGATTAAATAGGGTAGCGTATTAGCATCACTTGGGTATTTTCTAAGCTGTTCTTTGCAGTAAATTTCAACAAAATCAATCAGTTCGACTGCACTCATTTGATCGCCGATAATTGAACTCCAAATGGCATCTTCTTGGCTGCATTCAAGTTCTTCGTTTGAATCCCCGAAGGTAAGTCGATTTTGTTGAATTACCCTGAACTTACCCTTGCCTTGATCATGTATGACCAGCTTGTACACTGGGATTTTCTTTATAAGTTTACAGTTCTTCCGCCTTGGGTCAGAAAAACTTTGTGATAGGATGACCTTCCCTTCCACTTTGTGGAAAGTTGGTTTCAAAGTTTCAGGATCAAGTTTCCAATACACACGGAAGGAATTACGTCTTAGTTTATGCCCATAGATTTCAAGTAGCGGCATCAATGTACTTTCAACAGCTTTCTTTGCCCCTTTTTTCCAACTACTTACGACTGATTGGTGGACGCGGCACTTTTCAGCAATCTCGACTTGTGTCCACCCGTCATTCAGTGCCAAATTAATCAGTTGCTGGGTTTGCTTGAATGGTTTCTTTTTGGCATTTTTGCCTTTCGGTTTCGTTTCCATGCACTTCCAGTTGAGTAAAGGGCGGGTAACCCCGCCCGACCAGCTTATTTACCTTTACCACGATAGGCAGGATTGTTTGGGTTCAATTGTGCACCGCGGTTACCCTGATTTTGCGAATACGTTTTATTTGTACCAGCAGTACGTTTGTTGGCGTTACTAATATTTGAATTGTGGTTGTTTTGCTTCGACATGATTATCACCCTTTGGTTAGTTAATTTCAGGGACTATGCTATCGAAACTGTAAATTATGCAAATTGATAGTTTGATGATAAAAGCTGATATTTCATGATATTTGCAGAAAATCAGCCTAGCCCAACGCCCGTCCCAGCCATGCGAAGCATGGCGTTTACAGTCGCTTGTTATATTTATGAATCTGGGTACAACTCGTTATAAATTTCTAAAGCCTGTTTCTTTGTTGATAAAACAAGATAGTAAATACAGACTTCAGCCAGTATAAAAACCAAAGAGTACCAAGTGCCGAACAAATTACGGAAGGCTGTCAAAGCATCAATTGTGGGCTGATTGCTCAACGCAGAACCAACTACAGCACTTATAGGAAGGATAAGTATCGCGACTAGAAAGGCTGTCATTAAACTAGTGCTCAGCTTCATAAGGTATTCTGCATGAACTTCCTTGGCCTTCCTTGAATGTTTCATTTCCATACTTCGCTCCGTGTTTAAATATAACGCCTACAACTAGCGAATCCCCTCATAATCCCTAGGAAATTCATAAAAGTAGACGCGCACCCCGTGGTTTGATCTAATTAATTTCGCCAAAAACAAATCCTATCTCACCCTGCACGGAGGCAGTCGGGATGCGC
>NZ_QPID01000019.1 GCF_003336225.1 Corallincola holothuriorum | reverse complement strand
AATGCGCAAGCTGACTCATATTTGCTTCGGCGTGCTTAAGCACCAGAGCGAGTATCAGCCTCAAACAGCGTGAAAATCACTGCTTGAGGCATGACGAGCAAGATGGTATCTCTCCCCTAGGAGAGGGCTTTCACGGCACTAACGGCACAGCTAATCCCGCGAAGTGTTTAGGATGCCATGCGCCCGCGGCAAAGCTCACCCCGCGAAGCGCAGTGGCTATCGCCGCTCTTATACATCCATGTATCCGCGGCATACCGTACATCCTGTACACAGCGTACCCCGCGAAGCGTTGTGGGTATAGCCGCTCTTATACATCCATGCGCCCGCGGCATACTGCTCGTCCTGAGCATAAAAAAGCCCGGCTGTAAGCCGGGCGAAGTCAAAGGAAAGGTTGGAGCAACACTTCTTGTTTACAACCGCTGTTGCCAGCGGGTCTCTCTTGTTACCAAAAAAGCATCGATTTAAATAACTGCTATTTAAACTGCGCTTCTTCAGTTGAGCCGGTCAGTGCAGTGACCGACGATTCGCCACCCTGGATGGTGTTCGTTACTTGATCAAAGTAGCCAGTACCTACTTCCTGCTGGTGAGAAACAAAGGTGTAGCCACGTTCAGCCGCATCGAATTCCTGCTGCTGTAGTTCAACGTAAGCAGACATGCCACGATCACGATAACCGCTCGCCAATTCGAACATGTGGTACCACATGTTATGGACGCCCGCTAAGGTGATGAATTGGAACTTATAACCCATGGCACCCAACTCGCGCTGGAACCGAGCGATGGTCACATCATCCAGATTCTTCTTCCAGTTAAACGATGGTGAACAGTTATAAGCCAATAGCTGATCTGGATACTTCGCATGGATCGCTTCTGCAAACTTCTTCGCCTGTTCCAGATCTGGCTTCGCGGTTTCGCACCACACCATGTCAGCATAAGGAGCATAGGCCAGACCGCGGGCAATCGCCTGATCGATACCTGCGCGAGTACGATAAAATCCTTCAGCGGTGCGCTCACCGACCACAAACTCGCGATCATAGGGGTCGCAATCCGAGGTCAACAGATCGGCAGCATCGGCATCAGTACGAGCAATCACCAATGTCGGCACGCCCATCACATCGGTCGCCAGACGCGCAGCAATCAGCTTTTGTACCGCTTCCTGAGTTGGTACCAGTACCTTACCTCCCATATGGCCGCACTTTTTCACTGAAGCTAATTGATCTTCAAAATGCACACCCGCAGCACCCGCCTGGATCATACCTTTCATCAATTCAAACGCATTAAGTACGCCACCAAAACCAGCTTCGGCATCGGCAACAATCGGCGCAAAATAGTCGATATAACCTTTGTCGCCAGGATTAATACCTTTACCCCATTGGATCTGGTCGGCACGGGTAAATGCGTTATTAATACGGCTAACAACTTCGGGTACGGAATTCGCTGGGTACAGAGACTGGTCCGGATACATGGTGCCAGACAAGTTGTTGTCTGCCGCTACCTGCCACCCAGACAGGTAGATCGCCTGTAAACCTGCTTTCACTTGCTGTACAGCTTGCCCGCCTGTCAGTGCCCCCATGGTGTTCACATAGCCATTGCGCGCTTCACCATTGATCAGTGACCAGAGCTTTTCAGCACCGGCGCGAGAATGTGAGCATTCAACCATGCGTGAACCACGCAAGTTCACCACCTCTTCAGCGGTGTAACCACGGGTTACGCCTTTCCAGCGAGGATTTTCTGCCCAATCTTTCTCCAGAGCCTGGATCTGTTCTTGCCTTGTTTGTGTCATCTTGACGTCCTCTTGCAGACCTATATAAGTTGCGCTTGTAGGGGGCACCTCTAACGGGTACTCAATTAAGTCGCCGGTAACCCGGCAGGGTTAAAAATTCAACGAGCTGTTCGTCCAGCGTGATCTTTTCCATCAAGGCCGCTGCTTCCTCAAATCGACCTTGGCGGTATTTGATGTCGCCCAGCTCTTCGGCTAACACCAACATCTCTTCGCTCAACAAACGGGTAAACAGTTCTGGGGTAACCACCTCGCCGCTATCCAAGGCTTTACCATGACGGATCCATTGCCATATTGAGGTTCGGCAAATCTCTGCGGTGGCCGCATCTTCCATCAAACCATAAATCGGCACACAGCCATTGCCGGAGATCCACGCTTCGATATATTGCACTGCAATACGGATATTGAGCCGCATGCCTGCTTCAGTGCGGGTACCTTCGCAAGGTTGCAGCAAGTCATCAGCGGTAATTTCGGCGTCCTCTTCACGGCTAATATCCAGTTGATTTTTGCGCTGACCTAGCACACGACTAAATATGCCTTGCGCCGTAGCCGCCAAACCAGGGTGTGCAATCCAAGTACCGTCATGACCGTTATTGGCCTCACGCTCTTTGTCTTGCCTTACTTTTTCCAGTACCGCTTCATTTTGTTCAGCATCTTTGCTGGGAATAAAGGCCGCCATACCGCCCATGGCCATCGCCCCGCGACGATGACAAGTACGGATTAACAAACGGGAATAGGCATTTAGGAATGGTTGTGCCATCCCCACCTGCTGGCGGTCAGGAAGTACGCGATCAGAATGATTTTTTAGCGTTTTGATATAACTGAAGATGTAATCCCAGCGGCCACAGTTTAACGCCACAATATGGTCTTTCATTGCGTACAAAATTTCATTCATCTCAAACACGGCAGGCAGGGTCTCAATCAACAGCGTTGCCTTTATCGTGCCGCGCTCGAGGCAGTAACGATCTTCGACATAGCTGAAGATACGACTCCACCAAGCCGCTTCATGGTGACTCTGCAGCTTGGGAATATAGAAATAGGGACCACTGCCACTATTTAGAAGCTGACGATAGTTATTCAAGAAATAGAGCGCAAAATCGAATAGCGCACCAGGAATGGCCTCGCCTTGGAACAAGACGTGTTTTTCATCTAAATGCAGCCCGCGCACACGGCAGATCAATACCGCAGGATCGTCGCTCAACTGATAGTGCTTGCCGCTGTTGGGGTCGATATAGTCAATGTTACGATTGACCGCATCACGCAGGTTGATTTGCCCCTGCACAACCGCATCCCAAGTGGGTGACAGTGAATCTTCAAAGTCAGCCATAAACACTTTGACATCAGCATTCAGCGCATTGATCACCATCTTGCGTTCAACCGGCCCGGTGATCTCCACACGGCGGTCCAATAAGTCTTCCGGGATCCCCCGGATCTGCCAATCTGAATTGCGGATATCTTTGGTTTCTTCAAGGAAGTCTGGCAAGGCGCCGGCATCAAATGCTTGCTGACGACGCTGGCGATTGGCCAGTAGATCGCGACGTTCAGGAGCAAACTTTCTCACCAGATCGGCCACCAGCGACATAGCATCGACGGTTAACACCTCACGATACGCGTTGGTCACTTCACCCTGAATATGTAGCTCACGGCTGGCTGGTGGTGCTGTCATTGACTCCATCTGGTCACCCTCAATAAACAATCATTTGTTACTTAACCACCACGAAATTATCGTTAGCAATGTTCCGAAGTGATATACGACTATTGTCTAAGGCCGTTAAAGCCCCTGCCTAGACGAGGAAGCAGAACCATCTGCTAAACCTTACTAATTAAAGTTCAAACAAACGTTTAGAGTGTTTGCTCTAGGCTTGCATTTATTTATAGATTGACCCAAATCAAAAAGCAAACACCTGTTTGAAAATTAATCCAATTACGTAAATTAATTACATAAGGTGATTGTTCGAGGTAACTATCAAGGTAAGAAAACAAACAGATCAAATTGCCTTAATCGATTGTTTTTTAAACGGATGAAAAACTCAGAGCCGCTAAGCAGAAGCTTCCAAGTCCAATTTCAAACATGTTCTGATATTAAAGAATGGTGTATTAATGCGAATTCAAACGAGAGGGTAGCTCTGAGCTTACAGCTGTAAGTTGATATAAGTTGGCGCAATAATGACGAATTGTTGTTTAGTCACCACCCAGCCAACTTACTCATTGCCAGATCTGATTTTTAACAGCGTTTTTGCTCGTTTTAAACGCCAGCAGGATCTCAAAATTGTGATTTAAATCACCTTGCAGCGCACTGATGAATGGTTCATTCAGGGCAATACCACGGCCTATCTTATTGCAGACGCAAAGAGCTGCTGGCTTCGAGCACAACGGGCTGCTTCATCACCGCTTCCACTGCACGCTTGGTATTTTGATAGTCAGAGGCGGTCAGCGGCCTCGGTGCCACGAGTTTTACCGACACAGTGATCGGTCTTGATGAAACTACCCGAACCTCTGCCAAACGAATATCATCAATCAACCGCCCCTCTAACTGCTTAATCAACTTCGTTTTGTGGACTACCTGAACGAAGCTAAGAGCAAGAGGAATACTCACCAGAACAACCGCCAGTGCCGATAGGATCAAGCCTCGCTTTGCCCGGCTAAATGGGGCAAACCCCAATACCAGAAAGGTCACAGCGCCGGCCAACACAATCCCCGACAAGTTAGTCAGGAAAAGCAAAAAGGCACCCCACATAATACCGGTATCTCCCCAACCGATACCGATCCCGGTAACCGCTAAAGGCGGTACTAACGCAACCGCAATGGCAACACCGGCCAGGCTTTTAGCCAAAGCAGCTCGCGCATGGGCGTAAGCCCCCGCAATACCCGAGATCACGGCGACAGCCAGGTCTAGTAAGTTCGGCCTGAGCCGTGCCGATATTTCAGGTGTCACTTGTTGCAACGGGATCAACCAAGTCGCGACCACCGCAAAGCCTAATGCCAACGCCAAACCAGTAAACAGGGTATAAAGGCTACCCTTGAGCAAGGACTCATCTTGCCGCGCAATTGCCATCGCCAATGAAATAATGGGTCCCATCAATGGCGCCAAGATCATCGCCCCAATAATCACCGGCGGTGAATTGGCAAACAGCCCCACAGAGGCCAACAGTGTCGACAAGATCATCAAGGTCAGAAAGACATTGGAAGGCGTGGCATTTTCTCGCAGCGCTTGATATAGCTCTTTGAATTCATCGGTGGCTGCATGAGCGATCCAGCTAAGTGGCCGCTTGGTCATCTGTTCAATCGCCCCGCCTGACGGCAGATGTTGTATTTTGCGCTGTTCCTTGCTGTCGCTAGCGCCCTCCTCTATTGCCAACAACCGGCCAGAAACGAGAGACAAGCGCTTCGCTTGGTTTTCGAAGACAAGCTCCTTGGCACAGATCTCACAGCCATCATGCCGGTACTCCATGCCCCCATTCGAGCGCACGCTTAAACTGGCGGTTTTAATGATGCCGACACTGCGCGGCACAGAGCCGCTGTTTCGATGAAACACGGAAGACAACAAAAAGCGGTACATCTCCATCAAACTTCTTGGCGCCAGCAAGATGGCGTGAAACATACCGTCATTGATATGGGAACCAGGCAGTAACCGACGTCCCATCACTGAGTTTTTGCCATGCTCAACAACGGTGATCCCCATTGCTGCAGTCACTATTTTCTCATCGTTGCCGGTGATTAACTCATAGCGTTTTGGCACCAGTTCGCCCAATCGACGCCCCGACGACAACAGGTGCTTAAACTTAGCCCATACTCCTTCAATGGCACCGCCTGGGCGTAACCCAAAAACATCGCCAATCACTACCGAATTCAGCACCAGCCGGCCGTTGCACAACAGCAGATCAACACTCCTGGCTTTGTTATTCAGTCCATCCTCTACCGCTTGTAATAACTTGCTACTGACGCCGCCACCTTTAATTGCATGTACCGCGTTGGGGTGAGGAAGAAAGCCAAACTGCCACTGCTTATCAGTGGCACAGGGAAGTAATTCCGAGATCTGATCATCTGAAAGGTATAGAAGCACCCGCGCGTCTTCCGGCCAATTGGGGAGCTCATGGGGGTTAAACGCCACTGGGGTCAGCTCATGCTCAGCCAACATCGGCAAAAGCTGTTTTTTAACGACCTCTTGCTGGGCCATATCGAACAGTAGAAAGCACATCATAGGAAAGCGAAACTCCATGTCGCTGATCATAAATCGCTTAATCAAGACTAACAGAAAGCCGACTAATTACCCGAAACATAACAGATAATTGGCGAAAGCAGCCGCATCATCTTGCTAGCTATTACTGGCCATAGGAGCACATTCGACACCGGAGATCAGCAAACACATTTAATATCGGCAAAAGCACTAGCGGAAAAGTTCACCCCGCGAAGCGTAGTGGGTACCGCCGCTCCTATAGATCCATGTATCCGCGGCATACCGTACATCTTGTACATAAAGCCCGGCCAAGGGGCCGGGCTTTGTCTTCTCTCAGCTAAGTTAAAACAATCAAAACAAGTTAATCAAAGCTATACAACGACGTGGTGCCGCTGACTTCGTTACCGACAATCAGCAGGGCTGCACCTGTTGGGCTGTCAGCAGCAGCAACAAACACCATCCCTTCTGGTGCTAAATCCCCCACCAGCGGATTGGTCACTTCGCCATCGTCAGTGTCCAGTGATGGATCCTGCTCAAAATCTCGCGGGTTAATGTACTGAACCAAGCGTGCAGCAGCAGGCACGGTGACGTCATACACCATCACCCCGCCGATACGCTCCAAACCAATAAAAGCATAAAAGCGATCACCGACCTTACCGACTGCCACACCTTCCGGCTCTGGCCCTTTATTGTCACTGCGGTTCTCAAAGCTGTGCTTATTGTCACTGGCATTGAAGTTATCAGGGAAGCGTGCGGCGGTGATCTGCTCGAACTCGCTGCCGCTATCAAACACACGTTCACCGGCACTATTCCAAATACTAAAGCTGCGTGCGCCGTAGATATGCAGGGTTTCAACCACACCGTCATTATCAGCGTCACCCAGTGTTGTGGTGGTGCCGATACGGCCAACTTCGTCTAAGTCAAAGCTGTCCGTTAGCGGTAAATCTTCTCCCCGCGCTTCTTCACTGAAACCATCGTAATCACGGGCATCCCCTTCGTTGGCCGTGATCAAATAAGCCATGCCGTCTACGCTATAGCTGGCAATGGCATCAGGCTGGTACATGCCAACCACATTGTCATGAGTGCTTATATCGATCACATCATCTTTGTCGTTAATGTCGATCGCATTCCAGGCCTTGCCATGGTCTTTAAAGCCCAGCGCCCAGATTGCAGTGACCTGTTTGTTGATCAGGTCGATATTAGCGACGGCGTTGTTTTCCTGCAGCGCCACAAACGCCATGGTGTCATCTTCGGCAACCGCTATATATTCAGGCTCCAAATCTTGCGCCACAGTTGCGTTTGGACCAAACACCCGTACATCGGCAGGCAATGCGGAATGGCGAGAGCCCCCTACATTGAAGTCAGTAAAGCCAAGGTGGGTGATATCAGCATTATCGACGCCATGACTCAGGTCGATCAGCGTCACCGAACCTTCAGGGTCAACGTCATAAGCACTGTTAGGCTCCCCTTCATTTGCCACTAAGACTAGGTTGCCCGCTTTGTTAAATGTCACCATATCAGGCAAGTAACCCGCTTCAAACATGGCTACAGGGGCGCTATCAGCGGTTAGCGCATTCTCGCCACTCGCAATATCGTAAAGCACTACAACGCCTTTACCCTGCTTACTATTACCAAAGCCATCATCGGCTTCAATAGCTACTGCCAACCAGTCACCAGAAACGGCAACGCTGTTCGCGTCTCCCAAGTCTCGGTCATCCGCGGTTTGTGCTGGCAGTGTCAACGCAAACGCTTTGCTCAGTGCCAGATCATCACCCACCGTGAGCACATCAACGCTGCGGTCTGCCGCGTTGACAACAAAGCTGCGCTGACTGGCGGCGTGGTACTGCACAATTTCTGCGGCGCCTTCGTCAAACAGGCCCGATCCGTAGCGAGACTCGTGTACCAAAACCGGATGCGCGGCCGCCATGCCAGTGAAACGGTCATTGAAAGGGGTAATAACGACGTCGGTAGTATCCCCCGAGATACCGAAATCATTGTCATTGATCAGCATGGCGTAGGTGCCATCCAGCATCGCCAAGCCTTCCTCTTTTTTGGCTAGCTCCAGCGCACTGCCCAGATTAGTAAAAGCCAATGATTTCGCCAACGGCACTATACCCTCGCCTTGCAGATCAACGATCTGCTCCAGGCTTGGTGATGTAGCTTCACTATCCCAAGCACTGCCCAACAGGTTGGTTGCGCCGGCCAAGTCCACGCGGTAGAGGTGAGTAATTTTGCTGATCCGCTCCAGCACAACCAGTTGGTCATCGCCGACAGCGATCATTTCGCTGACTTTAACGTCGCTTTGTTTGCGGTAATCATTGTTTTTCAAATCACCTTCGCCACCGGCACGATCAGCAAACGATTGTGGTGAATCCAGGGTATACAGATACTCCCCTTGAACGGCACCCAATGTGCCGTCAGCATTCAGAGCCAACTTGAACAGGCGAACATTCTTAGAACCGCTATAGGCACTGTTGTCAGGGTTGGCCAGCGGTGACTGCATAATGAAATAGAGCGCAGTTTCGTCCGGATTGATCGCCAGAGACTCAATACCACGGTTTAATTTTCGCTTGGCCAAAATCGCCGGCAGGCCATCCGTCACCGGATAGGTGGCCCCAGTCAATTGGGCTGCAACGCCTTCAGGTACGACACGTTCCAAAACCGAACCGTCAGTAGCCACATGCAATAAACTAGGTCCATACTCTTCGGTCAGCCAAAAGCTACCATCAGCCAGCTTCACCAACGCTTCGGTATCCACACCGTTCGGATCAAACGCCAACAAAGTGCCGTCCAGCGCGTAGCCATTTTCAGTGCTTTCCAGCGGGTTAACGACACCCGAGATGGGGTTACCATCGCTGTCTAATAGCGGGATCTGGGTCAGTTGCGGGCCATCAGTCGTCAGCAACACTTCAAAAATAGATGGCGTGTATTCAGGCATAGGGAAAATCTTGCCATCCTCATCATCACCACAAATGGCAGCAACACCAAGGATCGCTTCGGCATCATCACACGCGACATTCGGGCCCCGATCAGTCACAAGATAAAACTTCTGCTCAGGATCTGCTGCATGGTGAAATGCACCGCTACCAAACCCCGTATCCAGTGCCAAAGGTACGCCACCTTCGGCCTGAACAGTGCCCAACGGCATAGAGAGGCTAAACTCCATTGGCGACAGGGTAGCAAGTGCCACCTCATCGTCGTCATCGTCACTGCAACCGCTGATCATCACACTGCCAGCGATACCGATTACCAAGGGTAACCAGACTCTCCTTTTCTGCCCGTACATCTTAGCGTCCTCTAACTTGTTGACTATATTTAGAAAGGTTCGCAGGAAGCCTAATCAGCATTTGTGACGTAAAAGCTACATAACAGTTACCAAAACGTGACAACTCAAGAGGTAAAAGATATGGCAAACAACGCAAATAAATCGCCAAAGCGGCTCAATAAAGTGTTCTATGAGCAGGAGCTAGAAAGGCTGCAGGCTGAGTTAGTCAAAATGCAGGAGTGGGTAAAGGAAAAGGGATTGCGGGTTGCCGTCATCTTTGAAGGCCGCGATGCTGCCGGTAAGGGCGGCGTACTGAAGCGGATCACGGAAAAGCTCAACCCCAGGGTGGTGCGAGTGGTTGCACTCACCAAACCCAGCGACAGAGAGCGCACCCAGTGGTACTTCCAACGCTATATCGCCCACCTGCCTGCGGCTGGTGAAGTGGTGCTGTTTGACCGCTCCTGGTACAACCGTGCCGGCGTAGAAAAGGTAATGGGCTTTTGCAGTGACGAAGAGTACGAAGAGTTTTTACGGGTCTGTCCCAGCTTAGAAGAAGCCCTGATCCGCTCTGGCATCATCTTAATTAAGTATTGGTTTTCCGTTTCCGATGAAGAGCAAGAAAAACGCTTTAAAGAGCGCGTCACCAACCCGTTAAAGCGTTGGAAGTTTAGCGATATGGATCTGCTTTCGCGCAGCAAGTGGGTGGAATACTCACAAGCCAAAGATGCCATGTTCAGCCATACCGATACCCGTCGCTCCCCTTGGTATGTAGTTAACGGTGATGATAAACGACAAGCTCGGCTCAGCTGTATCAGCCATCTGCTCAGTAAAGTACCGTATAAATCGCTGAAGTATCACACCATTACGCTGCCTAAGATCAACACCAAAGGTTATGTCCGTCCACCGATGAATGAGCAGACCTTTGTACCTGAAATATTGCCCGAATCACCAGCAAAGGCGAAGAAGAAAACCTAAGCAGTAGTTAGGCACGAATTAAGTATCTCTGATTTGTATCAATAGGCGCCGATTACAATCGACGTCTTAACATGTATTATATATACACATTAAAATACCACTGGATGCCCCAATGATGCAGATCACCGATGCCAGCACCGAGAGCAAGCTTACGCCATTGCTGCGCCTCGCTTTTCGTCCGTTCTTTCTATTTGGATCGCTTTTCAGCCTTGCTGCTATTGCGCTATGGGTAGGCAGCTTAAATGGCTGGTTTAGCTTCACCCCGTATGGCAGCAGCTTGTGGTGGCATACCCATGAAATGCTATTTGGTTTTGTCTGCGCCATCATTGCCGGATTCCTATTAACCGCAGTACAAACCTGGACCGGACTGCGCGGGTTACGTGGCACCCCGCTGCTGCTACTAGTGTTGCTCTGGCTGGCAGGTCGAATTGCATTACTGCTCGAGCTTGGCCAACTGCAATGGCTGGCAGCGGTGATTGATCTGCTATTTCTGCCCTGTGTTGCCCTGCTCATGGCTAACTATGTGGTACGAGTCAAACAGTGGCGCAACTTAGTTTTTACCCCACTGTTGCTCGGGCTAACCCTCGCCAACGCGCTAATGCACAGCGCGGTAATTGGCGCTTTTCCGGCAGGGATGCAGTTGGGCTCGACCATCGCGGTACTGCTGATTAGCTTGGTTATCTTTGTTGTGGGTGGCCGCGTTATTCCGTTTTTTACTTCCCGCGCCTGCGGATTTGATAAGCCGCAACCGCTTGTGTGGCTTGAAGCCGTCGGAGCAATTAGCTTACTCGCCGTGATCATCACCTTGCTTGTCTCTATTGGCTGGCAGGTTCCCAAAGAGATCAGCATCGTGCTCTGGGCAACCATCGCCATCAGCCAATTACTACGTATGGCGCGCTGGCGTCCACAGGCCACCTTAAGTAACCCGCTACTTTGGTCTCTGCATCTGAGCTACCTGTTTATTCCAATCGGCGCATTATTGGCACTAGGGTTTCACCTTGGTTGGGTTTATAGCATGAGCCCAGCAATCCATGCCCTGACTGTTGGCGGTATGGGCGGCTTGATACTGGCCATGCTGGCGCGGGTTTCCTTAGGCCACACAGGGCGTCCACTTAAAGCCCACCCGCAGATGTCGATTGCCTTTGCTGCGCTATTACTGGCGGCGTTGATCCGCAGCGTTTTACCCGCACTGATGCCACAATGGTTAATATGGGGTTGGAGCCTAAGCGCACTGGGCTGGATCATCGGCTATGGCCTGTTTATGTTGCATTACAGCAAGATCCTCAGTACTCCCAGAGCCGACGGTCGCCCCGGCTAAAAAGCCGGGGACATAGCTAAACCAATTGAATCAATAGAAGTCAGAGCAAGTCCGCTTGCTCTGACACCATTACACCCGCAACTGCCAATCCCCTAAACCATAGTGCGAGTCATTCACACCTCACTAATCGAGGAACATAGCTCAACCGCACATAATATTGAGAGATCAACTATTGCCAAACAGAGAAAAATTGTTGAGATTAGACAATAAGTTACCGAGCGTGCTGGCAGCTGACGAAAATACTCGTTGCAGGGATAGCAAGCAGATGCTTTCAAATTAGCGTTATATTCACCTGAGGGCTTATGCTATCTCCTGAAATTCTTTTTAAATACCGTAAGCTCGACAAAGGATGCTTAGAATTACTACTTAATCGTGAGCTATGGTTTGCTAATCCAGCTTCACTGAACGACCCGTTTGAGGGAGAAGCATCATTCAATGAAGTGTTAAATGCAGTTTGGGAACACTATCCATTCCCTTCGCAGCAACGCGAAATATATAAACGAATAATCGAAGAGCAACTTGCCAAAACTGGTATCTGTTCATTTAGCAAAGCTCGAAAAAAACCAACTCATGTGGTCTCACTATGCGGATGAACACAGGGGGTGTGTATTGGCTTCAAGGAGCATCTGTTGAGGCCAGAAGGTTCATTCATCGCACCAATAGATGTGACTTATCAAGATGAATACCCCTTCGAAGATATTATCGAGCGGATCAAGTACTTTGAGCAATTCCCCGGAGCGAACAACGTAGAATGTGTCGCTGGAGATATTCTTTATCTCAATCTTGGATACCAAGTATTCGAGCTGGCGTTATGAGCGAGAACGTAGACTTGTTTTCTGTAGATCCGAGGCGAAACAATTCGATCCCGAAGCAGTTAATTCCATCGCCTTCGGGCTTCGAATGGAGGCTAGAGACAAATCAACGCTAAGAGCGATGCTATCTGGCCCAGAATGGTCACATTTGGATTGGTATCAGGCTGTTAAATCAAAAACGAAATATGCATTGGACTTCGAAAGAATATAACAATTCAGCTCACTAACTCGTCGCTGCGCTCCTCAAGGAAACAGCTACAGCGCGGCTCACCGCCGCCCTTTGCCCATTTTTGCGGCACTGGAGGATCCCCTCATAAATCCCCCAGTCCAGCTGTGTGAACCAGCCTTAAAAATTCATTCATAGCCCAGCGTATTCGCTGCTCTGAGATAACAAAGTCCGGCCGTCTCCGAACTTCTTTACCTAA
>NZ_QPID01000018.1 GCF_003336225.1 Corallincola holothuriorum | reverse complement strand
GTGCTGATCCAGCAGCGTTTGCAGTGTCCTTTTCATGGACTAAGCTATAGCAAACCACTGTTTATTTATCCAGCAATCTAGCAAAAAAAGACTTCCCCGAGGCCTGCCTCGGCGAGTACAACGCTAAATAGATCTACACAGACCATCTATCTGGATAAGGGAGCGATGTATACCTATCCCTATATACCGACTAGATGTCTCTATCCCATTTTATGATTACTTAATCATAACTCACTGATTAAAAGCACTTTTGTCTACAGCTCACAAAAGTGCGCTGAGGTTGGCGATGGACAAATCATACCTAAACCGCAACCCAACTGACTTCGGTCAGGCATTGCTCACCATCCAGCAACTGCGCGACAAAGCGCTGTCCGGCGACTATTTGCCCAACGCCTTTGGGCGTGCCTGTCATCAAGATGTCGCCATCCTGCAGTGTCATAAATTCCGCAATATCGGCGAGTACGGCGTCAGGTTTATGCAGCATCAAGCTGATGCCTCCCTGCTGCACTAGCACGCTATCTATCCACAGTTTCAATTGCAATTGTTGGCTGAGGCTGTCGATAGCTACAAAGTCGCTAAACAGGGCCGAGCCATCAAACGCTTTGGCGCGTTCCCAAGGCAGTGACTTGGCCTTAAGCTGGCTTTGTAAGCCGCGCTTGGTGATATCCAAACCGACGCCCGCAGCAATAAGCTTGCCCTGCTCAACCAAGAAACAGATCTCGGTTTCGTAGTGCAGAGGCTCGCCCAATACGCTGTACAGGGTGTTGCTGATCGCTGAATTTGGCTTTAGAAAGTAGACCGGCTGATCCGGTACTTCGTTGTTCAGCTCTTTGATGTGGTCAACGTAGTTACGCCCAACGCAGACGATTTTAGCTGGCGTGATCGGCTTGTGAGTCTGAGCCTCTGGTTGAATTAAACGCACTGAGTTTTGCACGAAAAGGCTACCTTCTTTTATTAGCTTAAGGACGATGGTTAGGGTCTGATACAGCGTGCTGGATGGCATCAACGATAGCCAATAAACCATTGCCGCGGGAGGGGCTTAAATGCTCTAACAGTCCCAGATCGCGCAACCACTGGCGGCCATCAAATGCTTGCACCACTGCCGTAGTTTGACCATTAACCGCCGCCAGTAACAGCACCAGTAAGCCCCGCACAATGCGGGCATCAGAATCGGCGGCAAACCAATGACAGCCATCTTTAACCTGATGCAACAACCAAGTGCGGCTCTCGCAACCTGTCACTTCGGCTGCGGGTTGTTTCTGTTCCGGTTTTAAGCCGGGTAGCTTTTTAGCCATCAACATCAACTGGCGATTGCGCCCTTCCCAACCCTTGGCCGTGGTGATCAATGCTTGTAGCTCCGCTAATGGCCATACCCAAAGCGGTAACGCTTTGTCGTCGATGACTGCCGCCACGGTTTCTGGCTCGCCCGGCGGGCTGGAGTGAGAAGCGGCTGCCATAGCAAGCTGGTCGGTGTTCTCTGTTAATTTTTCCGCAGAGTCATCGACTAAGTTATCGGCCGAGTTTTCAGCCGACGTATCGGCCAACGCATCAACTAAGAACCCGGCAATTAAATCCACCACACGGTCGGCTTCGGCAAGGCTGTTATAGGCAGCAAAACTGATCCGTAACGTGCCGTTAATACCCAACTGTTCCATTAGCGGCATGGCACAATGGTGCCCTACCCTTACAGCCACCTGCTGCTGATCCAACAACATGCCCATATCTTTGCCATGTACGCCATCGATGGTAATAGAGACCAAACTGACGACGTCATTGGCATCGGCTGGCGGCCCATATAAGGTCACCCCTGGCAGTGCAGCCAGACGTTGATATGTGTGTTGGCGCAACGCTTGTTCGTGGGCCAGCCATTGCTGGCGTGGCTGCGCATTGATGAAATCAATGGCCGCCGCCAAACCAATAGCCCCCTCGATATTGGGCGTACCCGCTTCAAATCGAAATGGCGGCGCCTGAAAGCGGCTGCCGGAAAAACTCACTTTTTCGATCATCTCACCACCGCCCTGCCAAGGCGGTAAAGCTGCTAAGGCAGCAGCCTTGCCATACAGTACGCCGATCCCGCTGGGGGCAAACATTTTATGACCAGAGAAGGCATAGAAATCACAATCCAGCGCTTGTACATCCACCGCTAAATGAGCCACCGCCTGTGCGCCATCCACCACGGTGATCGCGCCCACGTTCTTGGCGGCGGCCACCATCTGCTGTACCGGATGAATCGTGCCCAAAGCATTGGAGGCATGCCCCACGGCAAACACTTTAGTGCGTGAGCTTAACAGCGCGGCGAATTGCGCCATATCTAACCGGCCATCACCTAGCACTGGCACCACGTTCAGCACCGCACCGGTGCGCTCGCAGAGTAGTTGCCAAGGCACAATGTTGGCGTGATGTTCCATCGCCGTCAGTAAGATCTCATCCCCAGGTTTCAGCAGGTTGGTAAAAACATTGGCCAGCAGATTAATGCTCTCGGTGGTGCCTCGCGTCCAAACGATCTGTGCTGCACTTGGCGCATGGATAAAACGGGCGACGGTCTGCCTAGCCTCTTCAAATGCTTCGGTGGCAAAGCGACTCAGGCGGTGACTGGCACGATGGACATTGGCATTGTGGCGCTGCCAATGATTGACCACGGCATCAATCACGCAATGGGGCTTTTGGCTGGTGGCGGCGTTATCAAGATAGACCAACGGCGTATCTGCCACTTTTAGCTGCAGGGCAGGAAACTGCGCCCGTAACTGCGCCAAAGCCGCTTCTGGCATGAACGCAGCTGAGTTGGTTAGAGGCGAATAAGCAGGCTCGGTCTTGGCTGTCATGGCGATAATAAGATTAGATTTCCAGCCGAACAGACTCGGCAGTTAAGCGAATAAGGGTATGGTCGCTTATTGCTTCAGCACCCGCAACCCTGGCACTGCTGGCAACCCTGACAATCGGAATGCTACTTATGGTTTGAAGCCAAATAGCTGCGTTGCATTGGCACCGGTTTGCGAATAAATATCAGCCAGCGGCAGCTGCTTTAGCGCCGCTAATGACTCAGCCACCTGCACGACGCGCGCCGGCTCATTCCGTTGCCCTTGAAAACCAGCCAATGGCATATCGGGGGCGTCAGTTTCTAGCAACAATTTGCTTAGTGGCAGCTCGGCCACTGCGGCACGGGTTTTCGCCGCTCGTGGGTAGGTGATCACGCCACCGATGCCGAGTAAGCAACCATGCTGAATGTAATCATTGGCGAGTTGTAAGCTACCGCTAAAGGCGTGTATCACGGCCCCCTTCTGTGCCGGTTTGGCTTTCAATAATGACAGCAGCTCTGGGTGCGCTTTGCGCACATGCAAGATAACGGGCAGTTCGAATTTTTCCGCCAGCAACCATTGTTGTTCTAATAGGGTTTGTTGCTTGGCGCGATCGGCATCTGCTATCACCCAATCTAAACCACACTCGCCAACGGCGACGACCTTAGGGTGGCGCTGTGCCAGCAAGGACTCAAGTAACAGCAAATCCTGTTCGCTATGCTCTGCCTGGAAGTAGGGGTGCAGACCCAATGCGATATAAATCGGCGCGTATTGCTCAGCCAGTGCCAGCAACGCCGGCCAGCGCTTGGCGCTGACCGCTGGCACGACCAACCGTGTTACGCCTGCCGCCTGGGCACGACGAATAACCAACGCTAGATCGGCAGAAAAAGGAGCCAAGTCCAGATGACAATGAGAGTCCACTAACACATTGATCAATCTCTGTTTGTATCGGCTTTAAAGCCAGCTATGATAGCTAATATGAAACGCATATATAGCCATAGTCACCAAATCCATCGGGGCTTTACCCTGATTGAGCTGGTTGTTGTGTTGATTATACTCGGAATACTCGCTGTCACTGCGCTATCTCGTTTTATCAACTTAAATGATGAAGCGACCGAATCCACCGTCCGCTACTCGGCCAAAGCATTTAAAACCTCAGTAGATTTGGCAAATGCAGCTTGGGCTGTAAAGCGTTTAAACGTCGGCATCTACAACCTATCGGCACTGCCACGATCTGAAGACCCCAATTTCGCCGCCCGCGGAACAAGTGGTGTTGATGTCAATGCCAATGGCTGGCCAGCAGGGATATGGGAAGATTGGCTCGCCAACGCGCCTGCCGATACACCTGAAGATCCCTCGGTTTATGGAGCGATTGGTATTAATAATGTCCAAGACTGCGCGCAGGCGTGGATTGGCTTAATGGACTCGACCCAAACCGTTGCGCGCACGGCCAATGAATCAGGTGATTACCTTGCCAGCCATTTAGGTGGTCAACAGTGCCTCTACACTTACCAAGATGATACCCGTTACAGCTTTTTTTACGATGCTGCGGATGGCACGGTGGAATACCAATTTATTCCATAGCGCGAACAGCAACGACTCGCCTTTACTAAGGATGACGGCAACATGACAAATAAGCTTTCGTTGCAGGAACTTCAAAAACATTTACTCAGCGATGACCCCATGTCAGCCCCCATCAGTGAACTTGTTAAAGCATTGGTGAATGGCACCGATAGCTCGCACAACCTACCCGAATCCCATTACCAAATAGATCCCCGCGATGGCGAAATCACTATTTTTAGCGCATCCAGAGCGAATCGCCCGCACTCCACTGCAGACAAGCCCGCTGAAGTCACGACTGGCGACAACTGTCCTATCTGTGCGGGGAACCTCACCAGTGTCTGTCATGTACAGCCATTGTCGGATGGCGCCAGTTTTATCACTGAGAACCTTTACCCGGTGGTGCATGCCCATGGCTTAATGAAGGTAGAGCCAGACGAGGTTGGTAGCCATGCCATCGTCCGTGGTGGCAACGCCTTTGGTGGTCATTTCCTGCAGTGGACCAGCACCGAGCATGATAAAGATTGGCACAATATGCCATTAGAGGATCTCGTGCTCACCATGGAGCAACTGGCTATCATGGAACGTAAGTTACTCACCGAAGCGGTGGCGATGCCGAAATCGGCTGGCAGTAATGGTGAAACCAGAGGTTATCTCAGTATTTTTAAGAATTTTGGTGTTAAAGCGGGCGCATCACTGACCCACGGCCACCAGCAGATCCTCTTTGCCAACGTGATGTGCAGGAGCAGCTTTAACGATTGGCGTTTTTATGCCCGCCACTTTGAGAATTTTTCAGATTATATGCTCAGAGAAAATGCTGAAGATCTGATGGTAAAAGACTATGGTGATGTGGTGTTGATGGTGCCCTACTTTATGCCCCGCCCTTACACCATGTTGGCCGTAGTGAAGCAGTCAGACCACAGTCATCTATACCATCTACCGGAAAAAACACTCGCTGACCTCACAGAAGCGATGCGGGATGCCATTCTAGCGATGCGTGCTGAGCTGGTAAAAGACGGCAAGCCAGAAGCGTTCAACTATCTGGTACATACCGGGCCGGGTTGTGGTTTATACGTTGAGTTTATGCCACGGGCAGATGCGCACGGCGGACTTGAGATGCAAGGCACTTGGGTTTGCCAAGCGCTGCCAACCGTGTGTGCCGAACGCCTTCGACAGAACCTTAACGGGCATAGCCAACGGCCAACAGACAGCTAGCTATCCAGTGCTGATGGCAAGCTGCTAGCCAACAAAGCGGGAACATTTTCGGCAATGACTGGGCGGGAAAAATAGTAACCCTGTAGCCAATCACAACCCCGCTCGGCGAAGAACAATGCTTGCTCTCGCGTCTCTATCCCTTCCGCAATGCACTGCATATTGAGGATCTCTGCCAACTTTAAGGTGGCATTGATAATCCCCTCGGCACTGTCTGATACGCCTATCTCGCTAACGAAACTACGATCAATTTTTAGAATATCGATGGGGAATGCCTGTAGATACTTAAGTGAAGAGTAGCCCGTTCCAAAATCATCAAGCGCCAGAGTAAAGCCTGCTTCATTCAGTCGATTCATCATCGCCTGTGCACGCACATGATCACTCATTAAAGCACCTTCGGTGATCTCCAAAGAGAGCGCACTGCAAGGCAGCTCATAGTCAGCCATCAAGCTAACAAGCTCTTGTGTCAGCCCCTCGACGTCAAAATGGCGCGCCGACAGGTTCAATGACAAGCGAGGTTGATAACCCAGTTGATACCAGTGGCGGAGATCTGTCAGCCCGAGGTGAAGTGCCTGCCATGTCATTTCACCAATCAGTCCCATCTCTTCCGCGATCGGGATAAAGGTCATTGGCGGCACAGTAACGCCGTCACGCTGCCAGCGAATTAATAGCTCTAAGGCGATCACCTGACCGCTCGAAAAGTCGATGATAGGTTGATAGCAGCAACTAAACGCCTTGTCCTTCACTGCATCTTTTAATCCATTAGCCAGAGATAAGCGCTCCCTGACCTGATGGTTCATCTCTGTCTGGTAAAACTGTACGGAGAACGCGCGGGCATTCTTGGCATGGTACATAGCAATATCAGCGTGCTTTATCAGCTCATCACCACGGCGGCCATCCATGGGATACATAGCAATACCTATGCTGGAACCAACACTGATCGCCTCTGCCCCCAACTGCAATGGCTGCTGGATCACCTGATTTAAGGTGTTAGCCACGCGGCTCGCTTCATTAGCGTCAATGTTCTCCAGCATCACCACAAACTCATCACCGGATAAACGCGCGACCGTATCCTCTTTTCGTAGACACTGGGTGACCTGTGTTGCGACATGGCAAAGCAATGCATCACCAGCATCATGACCCAAGCTGTCATTGATCTGCTTAAATTTGTCCAAATCAATAAACATCACTGCCAATGATGTTGCAGCCCTTTCCGCCTGGTCAATCGCATGGCTCAAACGATCCAGAAATAACATACGGTTAGGCAAGCCGGTCAAGCCATCAAAGCTGGCCATCTTTTTAAGCTGCGCCTGCACTTTCTTTTGCTCAGTGATATCACTGAGGGTAATGGCGTAGTGCTCTGGCGATAATGAATCACCACTGGCAACCGAGTAGAGATCCACTTCCACTTCATAACGCTGCCCTGAGGGGGCGACAAAAGCTAACTCACCATTCCACTGTTCACCAAAGCTTAACTTGCGGATCTGCGCCAAAATCAGCCTTTTTCCATCAGGATTTAACGCTAACAGCTCGGCTAGTTTTTCGGGGAAATCCTCTTCACTGCGGGAACCGATAATCGCCCTTAGTGCGGGGTTTGCATCAATTACCCGAAAGTGCTTATTCAACACCATCACCCACTCGTGGGAGTGCTCAAAAATGCGACCAAACAGGCTGGCGCGCTCTTTCGTCGAATAGATATCTGTCACATCCGTGTAGGTACCAATAATCCGTGACGTTTGATCCCGTGTAACCAGGCTCCCTAAATCACGGAAATAGAGATAATGCCCTTGCTGATGACGCAGTCGATAGCTGACATCAAACGTAGTGTTATCGCCATAAACAAATATTTGCCAAGCCGCCTTAAAACGCTGCTGATCTGAGGGATGAATGAAGTGGAGAAGTTCATCAAGCGTAAGCGCCACTGGTACCTGATACCCCAGTAGGGCTTCAAAACGATTCTGAACAAAACAGTTCTGTTGCTCATCCCATTCCCAAATACCGCTATCGCTGCCGGTCAGTGCCAGCTGCATACGCTGTTCACTTTGCTTGGTCGCCTCATGAGCCTGAGCGATCTGAGATTGATGCAAGCGATGCCTGCGCCATACCAATAGCAGTAGTGTAATAAGCAAAACTGCGTAACCGAAGTAGGCCCCCGGCGATGCCCATGGCGGGTAGGCGACAACAATATCAATCGTCGCCATCTCACCGCGCTCTCCGGAGTCAGCAGAGTAAGCCCATACCCGAAACTGATACTGACCAGGATTAAGCGTGGCAAAGGTCGCCCGATTATCTCGGGTCAATGGATAGGAGATATCTTTGCCGCCGGTCAACTCGTACTGAAAACGCAGATTATTCTGTTCAGAAAAAGTCAGACCCGAAAACTCGATACTTAAGCCGACATCATTATGCGCCAAGTCGATACGGGCACCATTGAGATTGGTTAACGGCATAGACAGATCGCGAGACAGTAGTTCGATATTGGATATAGCGATACGGGGTGGATGAACTCGCGCATGCGAAGTGAGCTGATTAGGCTCAAACAAAGTCACGCCCTTATAACTGCCGTAAGCAATACGACCATCAGCGAGCTGCACGGCAGAAAATTCATTAAACTCTTCGGTAGCTAGGCCATGGTTGTAGGAGTAGTGGCGCAGGTGATGGTTATCAACATTGATCTTTAGGATCCCTTTCAGCGAACTTAGCCAAAGGTCGCCCCGGCCATCCAGCTGCAAGCCATACACTTCGTTGGCAGGTAAGCGATTTGTTTGATCATATAGGAATTTCTCCTCAAAGCTGATGCTATCAAGCCCCACCAAACCGGCACCGGGATAGGTCACCCACAGTGTATTATTGCGATCAACAACCCAACTTTCCGGATAAACATATCGCTGAGCCCGTGCACGACTAATACTGTGCAATTTCCTCGTTTCGCCCGTTTCGATATCTAGTCGCCAAAGACTATGGGTCGCGCTAACCAATACGCCGTTATCGTCACCAGGCAGTTGCCCTAAGAAACCCCATACAAGTTCAGGTTTAAGCTCACCGACATCGAATAGTTGATGCTCTACAATGCTATTGGCCAATGGATCAAAACGATAAAAAGCTTCTTCTCCAACGAACCAAATCGTGTCGTCAGGGGCCTGGTAATAGCCCCATGTGTCCATCGCGAATATCGCCCTGGATTCGGGTACTAAATCAGTTAAAGGCTCAGCTTGGCCAGTTTCCATATCAAACAGATAAAGACCTTGCGGCGTATACAACCAGAGTTGGGTATCTCCAGCACTGAGAATTTGATAGATAGAGCCTGACGATTCTACCGATTTATGATCTTCATCCACCAGATAAGCGGTTATCTCATCGGTATCCAAGCGATAACGGTTTAAGCCATTATCACTGCCAAGCCACAAGGTTGTTTCATCCTGTAGATAGAGTGACCAAACAGCATCATGGCTTAACTCACTGTTTAAGCTGTGGCGGTTGCTAAAAAGATCATTGGCGGTCTGCCAGTAGAGGGCACCCGCAGCATCCGAACCAAGCCACAAATTGCCCTCATCATCGACAGTTAGATCATAAAGTTGATCGCTGGAGATACCATAAGGCGCGTCACTTGGCAGAAATATCTGCTCTGCTGTCTGTGTCGAAGGAATAAAACGGAACACGCCCTCATCTGTTGGCAAGTAGATCGTCTCGCCGCTAACGACAATCTTCCAGATGTTGCGCCCATCAATAAGGGGGGTGGAATAAAGTTCTGTTTCGGGAGACTTAATTAACGCCGCCACCTGTTGAGCGCTAAGTCGAAATAAACCATCAACGGTACCTATGTATAAGCTATCATCCTCAGCAACATAAAGTGCCTTGGTATTATCAGCATCAAGGGTTCGAGAATCAGGCCGCAGATGAGTCAACAAAGTCAGTTTCTGAGTGAGACGATCAAGCAGGTACAGGCCTGTTGACGTACCAACCAGCACTTCTCCCTGCCAGAAAGCCATCGTCCGAACGTGCTGCTGCACAGCAACCTCTGCATCGGACAAGGCGAATACGGTAGTGATCTGTTCAGTTTCTTTGTCATAACTAACAATGCTTTCATCAAGCACCACCCAGATCTTGCCATCTGGGCCTTGAGTAATAAATTCCGATGACTGCAGCGGCTCATCAAAACTACGGGACTTAATCGCAATACGTTGTTTCATTTCACTGGTTGCTGGGTCGATGCTATAGATCCCTTCCCAACCGGTACTGATCCAGATGAGCCCCGCATCATCCTCAAACAATGCATAGATAGAAGCCTTGTTGAGGATGTTGTGCTGACGATTGAGTGGCGACACCTTGTAACCATCGTAACGGTTCAGCCCCCAGTGAGTGCCTATCCAGAGAAAACCATTGCGATCAATTAACACCGCGTTAACTGAGCTTTGCGACAGGCCATCAGTGATAGTTAGCTGAGAGAAACGAGGGTCACTGACCACAGGCTTGGCAGTAAGGGAGTGAGAAACAATAGCGAGTAGACACACGCAAGTGCATAGAATGCTGCGGGCGCAACGGCAGAAAAACCGGCTATACAAAGAGATTATCTTCAAAACAGACGTCACCAAACCACTTATAAGTCCGCACACTAAATGCAGAAAGTATCTTCAAAGGTAAACAGCCACTTCATCATGAAGTAGCGTATAGAAGACTGCGGATCCGTCCGAAAATCCTGGTGAAATTTACAGCAAACTAGTTAAAACAACAATATAAAGCGCGCAAGCACTGTTAAAAAAGCTGACATTAAACGCATGAGTCAGTCAAAGTGTAACCCCTATTATTTCGTTATTAACAAAAATGTTTTCGATTACTACGTATATATCAAATGAATATCGCGCAGTAATATCCTGGCTTAGTATCCAAGCCAAGTACGTTAACGATCGCTAACATCGGCAGATATAACGGAGAGAATCATGCTATTCACACCACATCAGTTTGCTAGCCTTCATCTGAACAACCGTATCGCGATGGCACCTATGACCCGTTCGCGCACCGATCAACCGGGTGATATTCCTAACGATCTGATGGCTACCTATTATGGCCAGCGCGCCTCTGCGGGGTTAATTATCACCGAAGGCGCACCTATTTCAGCGGTCGCACGCGGTTACGCCATGACACCAGGTATTTATACAGAAGAACAGATCACCGGCTGGAAGAAGGTTACCTCAGCTGTTCATCAAGCCGGTGGCAAAATCTTTGTCCAACTTTGGCATGTAGGTCGCCGCTCCCATCACACTATCGCTGGTGAAACGCCTGTTTCAGCCTCGGCAATCAAAGAGCCTGACCAAGTGTTTGGTCCACTCCCCGAGGGTGGCTTTGGCATGATAGAAACCGATCAGCCCAGAGCGCTCTCTCAGCAAGAGATCAAAGCCACGATTGCCGATTTTGTGCAGGGGGCAAAAAATGCGATGGCAGCGGGTTTTGATGGCGTTGAGTTACATGGCGCTCACGGCTACTTGATCGACCAATTTCTCCGCATCAGCAGTAATCAACGCACAGACGATTACGGCGGAAGTCAGGACAATCGTATGCGTTTTATGCTTGAAGTCACCGAGGCCGTCGCCAATGCAATTGGTGCAAACAAAGTGGCGATACGTCTATCCCCCTTTGTGACAGAGGGAGCTGCGCAACCAGATCCTGAAATAACCGAACTGACGATTAAGGCACTGGCCAAACTCGCTCATTTACAGTTGGCCTATGTCCATTTCTCAGAGAACATTTCAAACTACACTCAAGTACCAGATAGCTTCCGGCAGCAGGTACGAGAGGTCTACCCCCATCCGATTATGGTGGCGGGCAAGTACACAGTGTCATCAGCCCAACAGATATTGGCACAAGGATTCGCGGATCTAGTGGCTTTCGGACAGCCGTTTATCACCAATCCTGATTTTGTATATCGAGCGCGGAACCAACTTCCACTGACCCCTGTTGGCGATGATGCCCATAGTACCTTTTATGGCGGTGGTGCTGCGGGCTACACCGACTATGCCACTGTAACTTCAGCCTGAAACCAAAAAGAGCGAGTCAATAGACTCGCTCTTTACGTTTACTAACCAACGCAGCTTAATGCTCGCGTGTGGTCATAAACTTCACCTCAGGGAAACGCTCTTGTGCGAGACTCAGATTAACCATGGTCGGTGCGATATAGGTAAGATTATCACCGCCATCCAATGCCAGGTTATCGTGGGCTTTCTTACTGAACTCATCCAACTTGCGCTGGTCATCACAAGCTACCCAACGCGCAGTGGCAACGTTAATCGGTTCATAGATCGCTTCCACTTTATATTCGCTTTTCAAACGTGCAACCACCACGTCAAACTGCAAGATACCTACGGCACCCACAATCAGATCATTGTTACGTAGTGGACGGAATACCTGTACCGCGCCCTCTTCCGCTAACTGCAGCAACCCCTTCTGCAGATGCTTCATCTTCAACGGATCTTTCAGTTGAATGCGGCGAAACAGCTCCGGAGCAAAGTTAGGGATGCCGGTAAAACGCAGGTTTTCTCCCTGACTAAAGGTGTCACCTATCTGGATCGTACCGTGGTTATGCAAGCCAATAATATCGCCGGGAAAGGCCTCATCAGCATGGCTACGATCACCAGCCATGAAGGTGACGGCATCAGAGACCGAGATATCTTTACCAATGCGTACGTGACGCATCTTCATCCCTTTCTGATATTTACCGGAACAGATACGCATAAACGCAATTCGGTCACGGTGCTTTGGATCCATATTGGCCTGGATCTTAAACACGAACCCACTGAATTTTTCTTCGGCGGGCTCAACCTGACGCTCTGCCGATTCACGGGGCTGTGGTTTAGGTGCCCACTCGACTAAGCCATCAAGGATATGATCGACACCAAAGTTACCCAACGCCGTACCAAAGTAGACAGGAGTCAATTCACCGGCCAGGAACATCTCCATATCAAACTCATTCGAAGCGCCCTGTACCAACTCCATTTCTTCACGCAGCTGTTCAGCGAAGTCTTCACCAATCACACTTTCAAGCTCTGGGTTATCCAAACCTTTAACGGTGCGCACTTCCTGGATCATATGACCCTGACCACTTTGATAGAGGATCACTTCGTCGCGCAAAATATGGTAAACGCCTTTAAACAGCTTACCCGAGCCGATAGGCCAAGTGATTGGCGCACAAGCGATATTAAGCACATCTTCGACTTCATCCATCAACTCGATGGGATCGCGGATATCACGGTCAAGCTTGTTCATGAAGGTCACAATCGGCGTATCACGCAGGCGGGTGACTTCCATCAACTTGATAGTTCGCGCCTCTACACCTTTCGCAGAGTCGATCACCATCAAACAGCTATCAACAGCGGTGAGTGTACGGTAGGTATCCTCTGAGAAGTCTTCGTGACCAGGGGTATCAAGCAGATTAACCAGCGCATCTTGATAAGGAAACTGCATCACCGAGGTGGTCACAGAGATACCACGCTCTTTCTCCATCTCCATCCAGTCTGATTTGGCGTGCTGACCTGTACCTCCGCGCCCTTTTACGGTACCGGCACTTTTGATCGCTTCTCCGAATAACAACACTTTTTCGGTGATGGTAGTTTTACCGGCATCCGGGTGAGAGATGATAGCGAAAGTACGGCGCTTATTAACTTCGCTTAGCAGACCTTCATTGGACATGAAACATAGACCCCAACCCTCTATCGACATTGTCATAGAGAGATACAGATTACAGATGGATTGATTGGCGGAGGATTATAAAGGATTTGCGTTCAATTTGAACGCGGATTCGTCGGGCGAGCGAGTTTATTACCACTACAACGCCAAACTGGTACCCATAATAACAGCATCTTCCCGACCGTCAGCCCCGGGGTAATAGCCATGGCGGACACCTAGCTCGTTGAACCCTTCAGATCGATATAACGCCTGAGCAGCCATATTCGAGGCACGAACTTCGAGAAACAGATGTTTGCCTCCTGCTGCCTCTGCCCGCGTCAGCATATCTACCAACAACCGACGACCAATCCCCTGACCTTGAAATTCAGGCAATACGGCTATATCAGTCAAGGTCACCTCATCGAGCACCTGACTAGCAATATAGAAGCCGATGACCTGGCCATCATTGACCGCAGCGATGCTTATATCAGCTCCCGTAAGACTAGGAAGAATATTACTCTCTGCCGCAGGATGTGAGTGGCTTCGCTGCTCGATATGCATCACCGCAGCAATATCTGCAGCAACTAACTCTCGCAGCTCAATAGCAATTTGACTCATTCTACTCACCCAGCCTCAACATGGTTGTTATTGTGAATAAAGCCATCACATCGAGACATTAAGCATTGCCATAAAGCCCGTTTTGCTGCGGCTGATTGTTGAAGATCCAACAAAGGAGGCGTGATCAACTCAGTACCGCGCCATGTAACATCTCCCCCCTGCATACGCCATCCCGTTAGCCCATCAATAGCGACTGCCGGTGCGTTTTGGGGATCTACTGTATTGCCCGAGCTCAAGCTATGAAATTCAGCATTGTCGATACCTAAAATAGCCAAAACTCTTTGGGTAAGAAGCGAGTTTTTAGCATCTTCGGGGGACTCACCGTAGACAACAAATAGAGCTGCGTCATCAGCAAGCGTCTCGACATTGTCGACTTCAAAGGTTGGGACATTCATCGCAGCTAATACTTGCTGCTGCAGCGTGCTAAGAGACATGGTTAAAGCCTATACGGCAAACAACAAAACAGGTTCAATGTTACCCAAGTGTACCATTGAACCTGTTTAAGCTGCGACGCTTCAGCCATCAAAAGTTAACTCGTATTAGATGAAAAAACGGCGCATAGCGCCGTTAAAAAGGGAATGTACAGGTGAAAATATTCTCAGGATAAAAATGTTTTTAAATAACCACGATCGCCTTGCCTCGCTTCACCGCTCATTTTGGCCAGAAAGAAGCAAAATCCAGCAGAAAGTACAGAGATAAAGGCAACCACCATACTGCCAGACTGATGAGTTGATGAACCATACATACTAGACGTCTGCAACATTAGCGCCTCAGATGCACCATATAAGGCTACCAAACCTAATATCATCAGACTCAACTTACCCAAGCTTTCTAATTTCATACATAATCCTCAACCAACACTGTTTTAGTAGTAATACGTCGGTTGTACTCCATTACTGCTACCGTTGGGGGTAAGCTACTCCTAGGGTGACTGCCCGCCAGCAGTTCACATATCTATGTTGTAGCAAAGCAAACAGGTGTCAGCAATTTTTACAGCGCGTGAAATTACTAAGCTGATACACAAATCACAAATTGATTTAGATCAAGAAAGAAAAGTGAGAGGTGAAACGAGTGATCAGTGTCGTTGCTGCGGTAATAGAAAATGAAAATGGCGAGTGGCTTATTGCCAAACGCCCGAAACATAAGACACGTGGTGGCTACTGGGAGTTTCCAGGAGGCAAGATTGAAGCAGGGGAAGAAGCACAAACAGCACTGAAAAGGGAGATCAGTGAGGAACTAGGAATACGAATAAGCATAATAGCCAAGCTCACAAATCAGCTTCACCACTATCCAGACATAAGCATCGAGCTATCCAGTTACCTATGCAAAGCCGGATCAGAGGCGCCTCATCCGCACGAACATACCGCAATAGAATGGGTAAGCCTAAGTAATATTCATAAATATCAATTATCTGCGGCTGATAATGGCATTATCGAAGTGTTAAAAGAAAGAGCAAAACAATATTAGCAACACTACCGCCTTATCAAACTACGCCCCCTTACTCTCGATGTTAAATGAAGTATCCAGATCCAGCATCGTCATTGATATTTACAATAGCCAATGACAATAAGGATTGAATCTGCGAACAAGGTTCGATAAATCATATTGTTACTATCTCTGGTGTGAATATTGCTGCTTTTTCAACCATAAGAACTGAAAACGTAATCGTGTTGGAGATTGATATGAAGTGCTTACAACTAATCACCGTCATCGCTTTTAGTGTTTGTTCAGTCGTATCAGCAAATGCAGGTGTCCTCACCCTAAGCGGGACAATCTATGACAAAGTCGCAGCGGAAGCAGACTTTGAAGATCCATGTTGTTCGGGGCTAGTCACAGGGTTGGTATCAAGTACGCTGGCTGCTGATGGCTTACCGGAGTTTGTGGCTAATGATGGTGATGGCGATATCACTTCTGCCGCCTCTTTTGACGCTTGGTGGATGGATACAAACGGAACTAAGGCATTCGATTTAGATCTCACAGAAACAGCGCCTGATTCCGGCATATTTAGCTACACCGACTCAGCATTTTTCCCTATTGATAACGAACTTGCCGGGAATGAAGGACGCAATCATAACTACCACTTCACTATGCATTTAGAAGGGATAACCACTTTCAGAGAAACCGATGTATTTGCATTTCTAGGTGACGATGATCTTTGGGTATATATCGATGGGAAGTTAGTGATGGATCTTGGTGGCGTCCATGCCGCCGTCAGCGATACGCTCACAGGGGCTGATTTGATGGCCATGGGCTTGGCGGAAGACACTGAATATGATTTGGATATCTTTTTTGCTGAGCGCCATACAGTGGCTTCAAACTTCAATATCGCAACCTCCTTCAGGGTTAAGAGTGAAGTTCCTGCGCCTCAGGTATTACTGATGTTTGGTCTTGCACTTTGCGCCGTCCGCCTGTTGCGCAGACAATCTAACTAGGTTAGTCAAAAGCTAAAAAGCAGAAAGCCCGCAATAAATGCGGGCTTTCTTTTTGTATGGCAGGAGTGGAGGGACTCGAACCCCCAACCATCGGTTTTGGAGACCGCTGTTCTACCAATTGGAACTACACTCCTAAAGCAGGGCGCGATTATACCGAAGAGAGACCAAAGGTAAAGAGCAAAACAAACGGTTTTTATCTGATCGAATACGCTTTAACCAATATCAACTGAGTCAGGCGCCAAAGTGTGCGTTATATCTCAACCCTACTATGATTAGCGCTCTCTTGTCGCAACGAAGCCTGCTAATCTCCCGCACTAATCAGCTCTACGCCGAATTGATAACATCGCTACGACTCTTCGATAGTTACTTTACCGATATAGGGTAAGTTACGGTATTTTTCTGCCCAGTCGATGCCATAACCGACAACAAATGCATCCGGGATCTCAAAGCCCACATAGTCCACAGGCACATCCACTTCACGGCGGCTGACTTTATTGAGTAAGGTACATATCCGTAATGATTTCGGCTCTCTTAAAAGCAGCATTTCCCGTACCTTGCTCAAAGTAAAACCACTGTCAATAATATCCTCGACAATGAGCACCTCGCGCCCCTTGATGTCCACTTCTATGTCTTTGAGTATCCGTACGTCACCAGACGACTGCATACGGTGTCCGTAACTACTGACCACCATAAAGTCCAACTCAACACTGCTATTCACCTGTCGGCACAGATCGGAAAGAAAAATCACAGAGCCTTTCAACAGACCTATCATGAGTAATTGATCTGTACCTTGGTAACCAAGACTAATCTCATTACCTAAACGCGCCACCGTCTCCACCAAAATTTCCTGACTGTAAAGCGTGTCTACCCGATGCTTCATCTCAATGCCTTCTTATTGATAACTATGAATAGTTTAGCGCCGTTTATAAAAATCCGTTAATTAAGACAATGCAGATATAAATTAACAACAAAGAAACGCTACGTCTCCGAGCTTTTTCTATTGCAAGCAAAGAGCGGTTAATTAGCCAGGGATCGCCCTTCAGCTTGATGACAACACTATAGGCTGCCGACACTAGGCGCACTGAAAATAAAAAAGCCCTTCGCTTTCGCGAAGGGCTTTGCTGTTTTCAACGGCCTAAAACGCAAAAAGGCTACCCTATCGGGTAGCCTCTTCACTGTATTAGGTGTCTGGCGGAGTCCAGCCTACGGGCATAGCCCTTCGGCGTTCGTGACTGAGTGAGATACTCAATCTCACGCCAGGCGTCACTCACCCTACTAGCACAGGCTAAGGAGGCGCCGTTGGCGCGCTGTCTACCTCCCCATGTGAGCGCGACACTAAACGCACTGGAAATAAAAAAGCCCTTCGCTTTCGCGAAGGGCTTTTCTATTTTATTAGGTGTCTGGCGGTGACCTACTCTCACATGGGGAAGCCCCACACTACCATCGGCGCAATTGCGTTTCACTGCTGAGTTCGGAATGGGATCAGGTGGTGCCACAACGCTATGGCCGCCAGACAA
>NZ_QPID01000017.1 GCF_003336225.1 Corallincola holothuriorum | reverse complement strand
CTTCTGAGCCCCGCTGTCAACCCAGTAAAAACATCTTTTTTACTAAGTGACCAGAAGAAAGATAAAAACTTAAACCGTTCGTTTCTTCCCCCTGCCTCGCCCTGAGCGAGTGAGGCGGCATTATAGGGAGATTAATCCTGCCGTCAACGCTTATTGCGGATCTTTTTTCTGTTCGCTCAAGTAATGAGCAAAACAACAAAAAGCGTGCTCACATAGCAAACTTAGCGCTTCAACCTTTTCCCTTTAAGAACCGTGTATTAGCATTAAGTCAGTCCATATAAGCAGCGGCAACAATGAAAGGCATTAAACTCTCGGTACATCGCCTGCAAAAGGGTCTCTATATACGTTTGCCTCTGAGCTGGCGTAATCACCCTTTTCTCTTCAATAGCTTCAAGATCAAAGATGAAGGACAGATAGCTCTCATAAAACAGCTCGGCATCAGCCATGTGATAGTGATGCCCGATAAGAGCGATTCGGCACCGCTAGGAGCTGACGTGGATATCGTACCGGTATCTGCAGATGACAAAACAGCACTGCAAGCACTTAAAGAGGAAAAAGAACAGCGCATCGAAGCGCTGCAGGATTATCGTCGCGATATGCAGCGCTGCGAAAAGGCGTTTGAGCAATCCGTAGCGCAAGTGCGTGCTGTTATGTCGAAAGTGACGTCTCGACCGTTGAATGCTATCACCGAAGCTAAAGAGCTTGTCGATGGCATGGTAGAAACACTGTTGGCTCAAGATGAGATGGTTCTGCACCTCATGAACGAGACAAAGGAGGGAGAGAATTTATATTACCACTCCCTGAATGTGTCAGTGCTGAGCATGCTTCTTGCGAAGTCTAAAGGACTAGATAAAGAGGAGATGACCGCTATCGGCATGGCGGGGTTATTTCACGACATCGGTAAGATGAAGGTGCCAAGCCAAATCCTAAATAAGAAAACACCATTAAATACCGCGGAAGAGAATTTTTTAAAGCTGCACCCACAATACAGTGTCCAACTACTTGCCCAAGGGGAAAATTTACCAGAGCTATCAAACACCATTATTGCCCAGCATCATGAGTATGCTGATGGCAGTGGCTATCCCAAAGGCTTGACCAAGGACAACTTGAAGCCATCAAGTCTCCTCGTGGCACTAGTAAATGAATATGACACGCTGTGCCATCCTCATGACATCAACAAGGCTCGTACCCCCTACTCAGCGCTGTCCTATATTTTTAAGTCGTGCAAAGAAAAATTTGCGGCTGAAGATATCGAGCTGATGGTAAAACACTTAGGCGTGTTCCCGCCAGGGACAATCGTCCAATTGAGTAATAAGCAGGTAGGCTTAGTCATATCGGTAAACCAAACTAAGCTGCTCTATCCAAATATCCTGCTATACGACCCCGGGATCCCGAGAACCGAAGCCACGATCATAAACTTAGAGGAAGTGGATTTTTCAATTGCCAAAGCGTTACCGCCTCGACGCCTCAAGCCTGAAGTATATGAGTATCTTAATCCACGAACACGGATCAGCTATTACTTCGACAATAAACAGAAATAAAAAAGCCGGGCAATGCCCGGCTTTTCCTTAAAGTGTCCACTCGCTTATTCAGCGTTAGCTTCTACTTCATTTTCAACGTCAGCTTCTTCAACTACTGGACGGTCAACAAGCTCGATGTAAGCCATCGGGGCATTGTCTCCGGCACGGTAGCCGCACTTCAGGATACGGGTGTAACCACCTGGACGTTCCTGATAGCGAGGACCCAGTTCATTGAACAGGGTGCCTACAACTTCTTGATCACGTGTACGAGCAAACGCTAAACGACGGTTTGCAACACTATCGGCCTTAGCCAATGTGATCAGAGGTTCAACTACGCGACGCAACTCTTTCGCTTTCGCAACGGTGGTTTTAATAACACCGTGACGAACTAGCGAACCGGCCATGTTACGAAACATGGCTTGACGGTGGCTGCTGTTGCGATTTAGCTGACGACCACTCTTACGATGGCGCATGATCTATATCCTTCTCACTAAATCTGTGACCACGCAACCTGATCAGTCTCTGTCTGAAAGACTGGCTGGAGGCCAGTTTTCCAAACGCATACCGAGCGAAAGTCCGCGTGACGCCAGAACATCTTTAATTTCAGTAAGTGATTTCTTACCGAGGTTCGGGGTCTTGAGGAGTTCAACTTCTGTACGCTGAACCAGGTCACCAATGTAATGGATCGCTTCTGCCTTCAAACAGTTAGCAGAGCGTACTGTCAGCTCCAAGTCATCGACAGGACGCAGAAGAATCGGATCAAACTCCGGCTTCTCTTCTTTTTGCTCCGGCTCACTGATGTCACGCAACTCGACAAACGCATCCAGCTGTTCAGCTAAGATGGTAGCGGCACGACGAATGGCTTCTTCCGGCTCAATTGTGCCGTTAGTTTCCATATCGATTACCAGTTTATCGAGGTTAGTGCGCTGTTCTACACGTGCTGCATCTACATTATAGGCGATGCGAGCAACCGGGCTGAACGATGCGTCTAGCAGCAAGCGACCAATTGGACGCTCATCTTCATCGCTGTTGGCACGAGCTGTCGATGGTACATAACCACGACCGCGCTCGACCTTAATGCGCATGCTAATTTCACCTTCGCCGGTTAACGTGCAGATCACGTGCTCCGGGTTTGCAATAGCAACATCGCCATCATGAACGATATCACCAGCAACAACAGGGCCCGCACCACCCTTAGTCAGAGTCAGCACGGCCTCATCTTTACCATCCAAACGAACGGCTAGCTGCTTCAGGTTAAGCAGGATTTCAATAATATCTTCCTGCACGCCTTCTTTACTGCTGTACTCGTGCTGAACACCATCGATTTCAACTTCGGTGACGGCACAGCCGGGCATTGACGATAGCAAAATCCGACGTAGCGCATTACCTAAAGTGTGTCCAAAGCCACGCTCGAGCGGCTCGAGTGTAACTTTCGCGCGACACGCATCGATGGCGTCTATGTCGACTAACCGCGGCTTGAGAAATTCTGTAACAGAACCCTGCATTGTGTCCTCTCTTAAGACTTGGATCTGGCCTTACTTAGAGTAAAGCTCGACAATCAACTGTTCGTTGATATCAGCAGACAGGTCGCTGCGCTCTGGAAGGCGCTTATAAGTACCTTCTAGTTTCGCTGCATCTACTTCGATCCAGGTGGGCTTCTCGCGCTGCTCAGACAGTTCGAGAGCAGCCTTGATTCGAGCCTGCTTCTTGGACTTTTCACGAACGCTAATCACGTCGTTTGGCTTAACGGCAAACGATGGAATGTTTACCACACGACCGTTAACTTCAATAGCCTTGTGGCTTACCAACTGACGAGCTTCGGCGCGAGTAGCGGCGAAACCGAGACGGTAAACAACATTGTCCAGACGGCCTTCTAACAACTGAAGCAGGTTTTCACCGGTATTACCTTTGATACGAGCTGCCTCGCCATAGTAATTACGGAACTGCTTTTCTAAGACGCCATACAGACGACGAACTTTCTGCTTTTCACGCAGCTGTACGCCATAGTCTGAAAGACGACCTTTACGCGCACCATGTTGACCAGGTACGTTATCGATCTTGCACTTGCTATCGATCGCGCGAACACCACTTTTCAAGAAAAGGTCGGTGCCCTCACGACGGCTAAGTTTGAGTTTTGGACCCAAATATCTTGCCATGTTCTTTCTCCAATCGGTCCTAAAACGCCGTTACACGCGACGCTTTTTAGGCGGACGGCAACCGTTATGAGGAATAGGTGTCACATCAGTAATATTAGTGATGCGATAACCCGCTGCGTTCAATGCGCGAATCGCTGATTCACGGCCAGGACCTGGGCCCTTCACGAACACTTCAAGGTTCTTTAAACCATATTCCTGCGCGGCAACACCGGCGCGTTCCGCAGCTACCTGAGCAGCAAACGGAGTGGACTTACGTGAACCACGGAAACCTGAACCACCAGCAGTGGCCCATGACAGAGCGTTACCCTGACGGTCAGTAATGGTTACGATAGTATTGTTGAAAGACGCATGGATGTGCGCCATTCCGTCAGCAACCTGCTTTTTTACACGCTTACGAGTGCGAGCTGGAGCTTTAGCCATAATAGATTCCCCCCCGCTTACTTACGAATCGGTTTGCGTGGACCTTTACGGGTACGCGCATTTGTCTTAGTGCGCTGACCACGTAGAGGCAAGCTTCGGCGATGACGAAGGCCGCGGTAACAACCGAGGTCCATCAGACGCTTAATGTTCATTGAAACTTCACGGCGCAGATCACCCTCAACAGAGTACTGACCGACTACTTCGCGAAGTCTATCGATTTGTGTTTCGTCCAGATCACTTATTTTAGTGCTCTCGGCAATGCCTGACTCAACAAGGATCTGCTGAGCGCGGGTTTTACCGATGCCATAAATAGCAGTCAGGGCAATGACTGCGTGCTTATGATCAGGGATGTTAATGCCAGCGATACGGGCCACTAACACATCTCCTATTCGTTGGCTATTGGTTGAAAAGCCCGTAAGGATACTCAACCATTCGGCCATTTGCAAACTAAGATGGCGGGCCATTTGGCCACACCATCACCAGATACTACTAACCTTGCCGTTGCTTATGCTTCGGCTCACTGCAAATTACGCGAACTACGCCATTGCGTTTGATCACTTTGCAGTTACGACACATGGTCTTAACGGATGCGCGAACTTTCATTTTTCACTCCGTACGCCAACTTAACGGCTATAGCCTTTAAGGTTGGCTTTCTTCAGGATCGAGTCATATTGATGAGACATCAAATGAGTTTGAACCTGTGCCATGAAATCCATGATAACCACGACGATAATCAATAATGATGTACCACCGAAGTAGAACTGTACGCTCCACGCAATCATCATGAACTCAGGAACCAAACAAACGAACGTGATATACAGCGCGCCTGCCAGTGTTAAGCGAGTCATAACCTTATCGATGTAACGTGATGTCTGTTCACCCGGGCGAATACCTGGAATGAAAGCACCGGACTTCTTCAGGTTTTCAGCTGTCTCGCGCGGGTTAAACACCAACGCGGTATAGAAGAAACAGAAGAAGATAATCGCTGCTGCATACAACATTACATAGAGTGGCTGCCCCGGTGACAATGCCAGCGATACATCCTGCAGGAATCCTAAGGATTCATTCTGTCCAAACCACTGAGCCAGCGTGCCTGGAAATAGGATGATGCTAGAAGCAAAGATCGGTGGGATAACCCCGGCCATGTTCAACTTAAGCGGCAAGTGGGTGCTTTGCGCGGCAAAGACTCTACGTCCTTGCTGGCGCTTAGCATAGTTAACCACTATGCGGCGTTGGCCACGTTCAACAAATACTACAAAGTAGGTGACTGCGCAGATAACCGCAGCAATCAACAACAGTAACAGAGGCTGGATCTCGCCTTGGCGAGCCTGCTCTGCTGTCTGGCCGATTGCGGTAGGTAGGCCGGCAACAATACCTGCAAAAATCAGGATTGAAATACCGTTACCAATACCACGTTCGGTGACCTGTTCACCCAACCACATGAGGAACATGGTGCCTGTTACTAAACTGACTACCGCTGTGAAAGTGAAACCAAAGCCCGGTGTAATCACCAGGCCAGGCATCAAATTCGGCAAACCGGTTGCAATCCCAAACGCTTGAAAAGTTGCTAATACAAGTGTCCCATAACGGGTGTATTGGCTAATCTTCTTACGTCCTGATTCGCCTTCTTTTTTCAATTCAGCGAGTCGTGGACTAACAACTGTCAGCAGCTGCATGATAATCGACGCCGAAATATACGGCATGATACCAAGCGCTAAGATCGAGGCACGCTCCAAGGCGCCACCGGAGAACATGTTAAACATCTCCACGATGGTACCTTTTTGCTGTTCGAACAGATCAGCCAGTACTGCGGCGTCAATGCCAGGAATAGGCACAAAAGAACCTGCCCTGAACACAATAATTGCGCCAATCACAAACAGAAGACGTTGCTTTAATTCGCTCAGTCCGCCGCCTTGACTCTTGGTATCCAACCCTGGCTTTGCCATAAGTACTTTCCTACTTCGAATTATTCTGCGATTGAGCCGCCAGCGGCTTCAATTGCAGCACGTGCGCCTTTGGTTACCCGCAGACCTTGTACGTTAACTGCACGGCTGATTTCGCCAGACAGTACGACTTTCACGTGTTTGATGTTTTTTCTCACCAGACCAGCTGCTTTCAAAGTTTCCAGAGACACTACGTCGCCTTCTACTTTGGCAATCTCATTCAGACGTACTTCGTCAGTCACTAAAGACTTACGTGAAGTAAAGCCGAACTTAGGCAAACGCTGTTTCAAAGGCATCTGACCGCCTTCAAAACCTACGCGAACGCCGCCGCCTGAACGTGATTTTTGACCTTTGTGACCACGGCCACCAGTCTTACCCAGACCGGAACCGATACCACGGCCAACACGCTTGGCAGGAGTCTTTGCACCAGCGGCAGGTGATAGAGTATTAAGACGCATCAGATTACCCCTCCACCTTAACCATGTAATACAGCTGGTTGATCATGCCGCGTACTGATGGCGTGTCTTCCAGTTCTACAGTGTGACCAATTCGACGCAGACCAAGACCTTTAAGGGTCTCTCTGTGCTTCGGCAAACGACCGATAGCGCTGCGGGTCTGGGTCACTTTGACAGTTTTCTTTGCCATGGTGTCTTACCCCAGAATTTGTTCGACGGTCAGACCGCGTTTAGCGGCAACTTGCTCTGGCGACTTGATACCAACCAAACCGTCAATCGTAGCGCGAACCACGTTGATTGGGTTAGTTGAACCATATGCCTTTGCAAGAACGTTTTGTACGCCAGCCACTTCTAGAACGGCACGCATCGCACCACCGGCGATGATACCTGTACCTTCTGACGCAGGCTGCATGTAAACACGCGAACCTGTGTGACGGCCCTTAACAGGGTGGTACAGGGTGTTGCCATTAAGCTGAACAGTGTTCATGTTACGGCGCGCTTTTTCCATAGCTTTCTGGATAGCTGCTGGCACTTCACGTGCTTTACCATAACCGAAACCGACGCGACCATTGCCGTCGCCTACGACAGTCAATGCTGTGAAACTGAAGATGCGACCACCTTTAACCACTTTTGATACGCGGTTAACGGCAATCAGCTTTTCATTCAGATCACTTTGCTGTTGTTCTACTTTCGCCATGATCTACTCCTAGAACTTAAGGCCCGCTTCGCGCGCTGCTTCCGCTAGCGCTGCGATACGGCCGTGATACTTGAAGCCACTACGGTCAAAGGCAACTACTTCGATACCTTTCTCTACCGCACGCTCAGCAACCAGCTTACCAATTGCCTTGGCAGCTTCTACGTTACCGGTGCCTTTCAGCTCCTCACGTACCGCCTTCTCTGCAGTGGATGCTGCTGCCAGCACTTCACTACCAGTAGGTGCGATAACCTGAGCGTAGATATGACGAGGAGTACGGTGAACCACCAAACGTGCGGCACCCAGCTCCTGGATTTTCTTGCGTGCGCGAGTCGCGCGACGCAGTCGAGATGCTTTCTTATCCATCGTCTTACCTTACTTCTTCTTAGCCTCTTTACGGCGCACGTTTTCGTCAGCATAACGAACACCTTTGCCTTTATAAGGCTCTGGTTTACGGTATGCGCGAATATTTGCAGCCACCTGGCCGACTAACTGCTTGTCAGCACCTGTCAGAACCACTTCGGTCTGACTTGGACACTCGGCAGTAACGCCTTCTGGCAGAGCGTATTCAACTGGGTGAGAGAAACCAAGGCTAAGGTTCAGAACCTTACCTTTGGCTTGGGCACGATAACCCACACCAACCAGTTGTAATTTACGGGTAAACCCTTCGCTCACACCAACGACCATGTTGTTGGCAAGTGCACGTGCGGTACCGGCTTGCGCATTGGCACCAGCAGCTCCTTCAACAGGTGCAAAAGTCAGAACGTTGTCGTCCTGCTTCGCTACAACTGCGTCATTGAAAGTGCAATTCAAAGTGCCTTTGCTACCTTTAACCGTCAGATCCTGGCCCTTCAGCGTAACTTCTACGCCGGCAGGAATGGTAACGGGTGCTTTTGCTACTCGAGACATTTCCTACCTCCTGTTACGCCACGTAGCCAATGATCTCGCCGCCCATACCCGCTTTGCGAGCAGCACGGTCTGACATCAGGCCTTGAGAAGTAGAGACAATGGCGACACCAAGGCCGTCAAGGATCTTCGGCAACTCGTCTTTCTTCTTATAGATACGAAGACCTGGACGACTTACACGTTGAATGGTCTCTACGACCGGTTTGCCCTCGAAATAACGTAGGGCGATCTCGAGTTCCGCTTTCGGACCCTCTGACACACTGAAATCAGCGATGTAACCTTCTTGCTTAAGAACTGCTGCGATAGCAGTCTTCAGCTTAGATGAAGGCATAGTCACCGAAATCTTGTTGGCAGACTGGCCGTTACGGATACGAGTGAACATATCTGCAATCGGATCTTGCATGCTCATATCTGCTTTCTCCTGTGCTTACCAGCTGGCCTTACGAAGGCCTGGAACTTCACCACGCATCGCAGCTTCACGCAATTTGATACGGCTCATGCCGAACTTGCGTAGAAAACCGTGAGGGCGACCAGTCACACGACAACGGTTACGTTGACGTGATGCGCTGGAATCACGCGGAAGACTTTGCAGCTTAAGGCTTGCATCCCAGCGCTCTTCATCAGAGCTATCTGGGCTAGCGATAATCGCTTTCAGTGCCTGACGCTTTTCAGCGTACTGGGCAACCAACTTGGCGCGTTTTGCTTCACGCGCTTTCATCGAAGATTTTGCCATAACCCTACACCTTACTTGCGGAACGGGAAGTTAAAGGCAGCCAGCAGAGCACGTGCTTCCTCATCGGTACCAGAAGTAGTGGTAATGGTAATATCCATACCGCGTACTTTGTCTACCTTGTCGAAATCGACTTCAGGGAAGATTATTTGCTCGCGAACACCCATGCTGTAGTTGCCACGTCCGTCGAATGATTTCGGGCTTACACCACGGAAATCACGAATACGGGGCATAGCAATACATACTAGGCGTTCAAAGAACTCCCACATACGTTCGCCACGTAGGGTTACCTTGCAGCCAATCGGATAGCCTTCACGGATTTTGAAACCCGCTACTGACTTGCGCGCTTTGGTAACAATTGGCTTCTGTCCAGCGATCGCCTGCATATCTGCCTGCGCGTTTTCCAGAAGTTTCTTGTCAGCCAATGCCTCGCCGACACCCATGTTAAGGGTGATCTTCTCAATCCGAGGGACTTGCATGATGCTGCTGTAACTGAACTCTTTCATCAGTTCAGGCACTACCGACTCTTTATAGAAATCATGCAGTTTCGCCATCGTACACTCCAGATTAAGCTATTACTTCGTTAGAAGATTTGAAGACACGTACTTTCTTACCGTCTTCAACCTTGAAACCTACACGATCGGCCTTACCAGTCGCTGCGTTGTAGATACCGACGTTAGAAACGTCAATTGCGGCTTCCTTCTCAACAATACCACCCTGAACCTGCAGTTGCGGGTTAGGCTTCTGGTGCTTCTTGATCAAGTTGACGCCTTCTACAATCACTTTGCCAGACGCTAGTACGCTAGTGACTTTGCCACGCTTACCTTTGTCTTTACCGGCCAGAACGATCACTTCGTCATTTTTACGGATTTTTGCTGCCATCTAAGTTCTCCTTACAGTACTTCTGGAGCCAGAGACACGATTTTCATAAACTTCTCCGTACGAAGTTCACGTGTCACAGGGCCAAAAATACGAGTACCGATGGGCGCGTGTTGCGTGTTTAGCAACACAGCGGCGTTGTTGTCAAAACGGATCAGAGAACCATCCTGACGACGCACGCCCTTCCTGGTGCGCACAACCACCGCGTTCAGGACATCACCTTTTTTAACCTTACCGCGCGGAATTGCTTCCTTAACAGTAACTTTAATGATGTCGCCGATATTCGCGTAGCGGCGGTGCGAACCACCGAGGACCTTAATACACTGTACGCTACGAGCGCCGCTGTTATCAGCGACATCTAGCATAGTCTGCATCTGGATCATTTCAGTGCTCCGCTATTTACTTCAAATAGCCAATTACTCACCGTAATTGGGCTGCCTTACCTTCGAAAAGGCGCAGCAGTATACCACCGGTAAGCGGCCTTGAATAGAAAAAAATAAGGGCTCCTTTTTGGAGCCCTTATTTATCGTCAACAGTGTGTCGATTTAGGCTTTAACCAAGATATCAACCAATACCCAAGACTTAGTCTTAGACAGTGGACGACATTCTTTGATTGAAACTTTGTCACCGGTTTTACACTGGTTGTCTTCGTCGTGTACATGCAGCTTAGTGGTACGCTTGATATACTTCCCGTAGATCGGGTGCTTTACCTTACGCTCGATAGCAACAGTGATGGACTTGTCCATCTTGTCACCAACCACAGTACCCTGCAGTGTACGAATTACTGATTCGCTCATTTACGCACCTGCCTTCTGTTTCAACACAGTTTTTACGCGCGCGATATCGCGACGCACATTTTTGAGCAGGTGAGTCTGAGACAGCTGACCGGTGCTCTTCTGCATGCGCAGATTAAACTGCTCACGGAGGAGGTTCAGCATTTCAGCGTTCAGCTCTTCAACGCTCTTTTCACGTAGTTCGCTGGCGTTCATTACATTACCGTCCGAATTGCAAAGGTGGTTTGAATCGGCAGTTTCGCAGCTGCAAGTGCAAATGCTTCACGTGCCAGATTTTCTGGAATGCCATCCATTTCGTACAGGACTTTACCAGGCTGAATCTGGGCAACCCAGTATTCAACGTTACCTTTACCTTTACCCATACGAACTTCAAGCGGCTTACCGGTAATCGGCTTGTCTGGGAAAACCCGGATCCAGATTTTACCTTGACGCTTAATGTGACGAGTCATCGCACGACGCGCGGCTTCAATCTGGCGCGCAGTCAAACGACCACGACCAACGGCTTTGAGACCAAAGCTGCCGAAGCTTACCTTGTTACCGTTCAGCGCCAGACCACGGTTGCGGCCTGTCATCTGCTTGCGGAATTTAGTACGTTTTGGTTGCAACATGGTCGGATCTCCTACTTGCTGCCCTTACCTTTACGCTTAGGTGCTGGTGCTTCTTCAACTGGGTTGAAACCACCAAGAACCTCGCCTTTGAAGACCCACACTTTGACACCAATGATGCCATAAGTAGTAGCTGCTTCAGACGTTGCGTAATCGATATCAGCACGCAGAGTGTGAAGAGGTACACGACCTTCACGGTACCATTCGGTACGTGCAATTTCTGCACCGCCGAGACGACCGCTTACTTCCACCTTGATGCCCTTCGCACCCAAACGCATTGCGTTTTGAACGGCACGCTTCATCGCACGGCGGAACATCACACGACGCTCCAACTGGCTAGAGATGCTGTCCGCAACCAATTTTGCGTCGAGTTCAGGCTTACGTACTTCTGAAATGTTGATTTGCGCCGGTACGCCAGCCAATTTGGCTACGTGCTTACGCAGTTTTTCTACATCTTCGCCTTTCTTACCAATCACAACGCCTGGACGGGCGGTGTGGATAGTCACGCGGATGCTTTTTGCCGGACGCTCGATAACGATGCGAGAAACCGAAGCACTTTTGAGTTCCTTAGTAAGGAATTCACGTACTTGGTGGTCTCCATGCAGGTTGTCTGCGTAATCCTTGGTATCTGCATACCAAGTAGAGTTCCACGGCTTAACGATACCTAAGCGGATACCGTTCGGATGTACTTTCTGACCCATTGTCCGTTCTCCTACTTAGCGTTCCGCTACGACCACAGTGATGTGGCTGGTGCGCTTAAGGATGCGGTCAGCACGACCTTTAGCGCGTGGTTTAATGCGCTTCATGATCGGCCCCTCATCTACGAAGACCTTAGCGACCTTCAGCTCGTCAATATCAGCACCTTCATTATGCTCTGCGTTAGCAATCGCAGATTCCAGTACTTTCTTGACCAGTGTTGCCGCTTTCTTCGGGCTATAGGCCAGAAGTTCCAAAGCATTGGCAACTGACTTACCGCGGATCTGGTCAGCAACCAGACGCGCTTTTTGAGCCGAAGTACGGGCAAACCGGTGTTTAGCTAAAACTTCCATCTTTTACCCCTTAACGCTTCTTGGCCTTCTTATCAGCAGCATGGCCGCGATAAGTACGAGTCGGGGCGAATTCACCCAACTTGTGGCCAACCATCTCTTCAGTAACGAATACTGGGACATGTTGACGACCATTATGGACAGCGATGGTCAACCCAATCATATCTGGGAAGATCGTTGAACGGCGAGACCAAGTCTTGATAGGCTTTTTGTCGCCGCCTTCCACCGCTTTCTCTACCTTCTTCAGCAAGTGCAGGTCGATAAATGGACCTTTCTTGAGAGAACGTGGCATGGTGAATCCTCTTCTAATTTACTTAGTACGACGGCGTACAATGTACTTATCTGTACGCTTGTTCTTACGCGTCTTGGCACCCTTAGTAGGCATACCCCATGGAGATACTGGATGACGGCCACCTGAGGTACGACCTTCACCACCACCATGCGGGTGATCTACTGGGTTCATCGCAACACCACGAACAGTAGGACGGACACCGCGCCAACGAGAGGCACCAGCTTTACCGAGCTGACGCAACATGTGCTCAGCATTACCTACTTCACCGATAGTTGCGCGACAGTCAGACAGTACTTTACGCATCTCACCACTACGCAAGCGCAGGGTAACGTAGCCGCTATCGCGAGCAACGATTTGCACGTAAGCACCAGCTGAACGTGCGATCTGACCACCTTTACCAGGCTTCAGTTCGACGTTGTGTACTGTGCTACCTACCGGGATGTTACGCATTGGCAGAGTGTTACCTGCCTTGATTGCCGCGTCTTCACCAGATTGTACTTTGTCGCCAGCCTTGATGCCCTTAGGCGCCAGGATGTAACGACGTTCGCCATCTGCGTAAAGAACCAACGCAATGTTTGCGCTACGGTTCGGATCGTATTCCAAACGCTCAACAGTGGCAGGAATGCCATCTTTAGTGCGTTTGAAGTCGATCAAACGATAGTGCTGCTTGTGTCCACCACCGATGTGACGGGTAGTGATACGACCGGCGTTGTTACGACCGCCAGACTTACTTTTCTTATCCAGCAGCGGAGCGTAAGGCTTACCTTTATACAGGTCACCGTTTACCACTTTAACAACGTGGCGACGACCGGCAGAGGTAGGCTTGCACTTAACAATAGCCATTGGTGTACTCCTCTTACTTATTCACCGCCGCCAACAAAGTCGATCTCGCTACCTTCTTTCAGCGTAACGTAGGCTTTTTTCCAATCGTTACGCTTGCCGATACGAGCACCGTGGCGTTTGGTTTTGCCCTTGACGTTCACAGTACGAACGCCGTCGACTTCAACTTCGAACAGCTTCTCAACAGCTGCCTTGATTTCTGCTTTCTGCGCATCAGTTGAAACACGAAACACAATAGTGTTTTCCATTTCAGCTGAGATAGTCGCTTTTTCAGAAACGTGAGGCGCCAGAATAACTTTCAGCAGACGTTCTTCGCGGATCATGCCAGTTTCTCCTCGAGTTGCTTAACTGCAGCAGCAGTCATTAGCACTTTATCGAAAGCGATCAGGCTTACCGGATCGATACCAGTGGTATCACGAACGTCAACTTTGTACAGGTTGCGAGCGGCCAAGAACAAGTTTTCATCAACTTCTTCCGTCACGATCAGCACGTCGTTCAGATCCAGTTCTTTCAGTTTTGCTGAAAGCTCTTTGGTTTTAGGAGCTTCAACTGCGAAACTCTCAACCACAATCAGACGTTCCTGACGAACTAGCTCAGACAAAATGCTCTGAACTGCACCGCGGTACATCTTCTTGTTTACCTTTTGGCTGTGGTCCTGCGGCTTTGCCGCGAAGGTCACGCCACCAGAGCGCCACAGAGGACTACGGATTGTACCCGCGCGTGCGCGGCCCGTGCCTTTCTGTTTCCAAGGTTTCTTACCGCCGCCAGCTACTTCGCTGCGAGTCTTCTGAGCACGAGAGCCCTGACGCGCACCGGCTGCGTAAGCTACCACTACCTGGTGTACCAACGCTTCGTTGAACTCACGCCCGAAGATAGTCGGATTTACTTCAAGAGCGCTTTGCGCATCTTTCAATACCAATTCCATCACCAATCTCCTAAGACGTTAGGCTTTAACGGCTGGTTTAACGATAACGTCGCCGCCGGTAGCTCCAGGGACTGCGCCTTTAATCAGCAACAGTTTACGCTCAGCGTCAACACGTACCACTTCGAGAGACTGCACAGTTGTGCGTTCGTCGCCCATGTGACCAGACATTTTCTTACCCTTAAACACGCGGCCTGGGGTCTGGTTTTGACCGATAGAACCGGGTGCGCGGTGACTCAAAGAGTTACCATGGGTCATATCCTGAGTACGGAAGTTCCAGCGTTTTACAACGCCTTGGAAGCCCTTACCTTTGGATGTGCCAGTTACGTCTACTTTGGTTACATCGCTGAACAGATCAACATTCAGTTCTGAACCAACTTCAATATCTACGCCTTCACCATCTGCCAGACGGAATTCCCAAGTGCCACGGCCGGCTTCTGTGCCTGCTTTAGCGAAATGGCCCGCTTCTGGTTTGGTGACGCGGTTTGCTTTCTTAGTGCCGGTGGTTACCTGAAGTGCACGGTAGCCGTCATTATCCAGGCTCTTAACCTGAGTAACGCGGTTGGCTTCAACTTCGATAACGGTAACCGGAATGGACAAGCCATCTTCAGTGAAGATGCGTGTCATGCCGACTTTACGACCGACTAATCCGATAGCCATTGTTTCAACCTCTTAATCGTTTCGAGAGCTTCAATTAGCCGAGACTAATTTGAACGTCTACGCCAGCTGCCAGGTCCAGACGCATAAGTGCATCTACGGTCTTGTCGGTCGGCTCTACGATATCGACCAGACGCTTGTGTGTGCGGATCTCTAACTGATCACGCGCGTCTTTGTTAACATGCGGAGAGACCAAAATAGTGAAACGCTCTTTGCGTGTAGGCAGAGGAATAGGTCCACGTACCTGCGCGCCAGTGCGCTTTGCTGTTTCTACGATCTCTGCGGTTGACTGGTCAATCAGACGATGGTCAAACGCCTTTAGTCGAATACGGATTCGTTGGTTCTGCATGGACCAAGCTCCAAATTATAAAGAACAAAAAACACGCACCCTACCATCCCTAATACCAGGAGGAGAGTGGGTTATACATATCATTCAATCCCCAATCGGGATTGCTGTCTTAGCGCTAAGCCGATTCAACAAGTTGAATCCCCCTAGCGCTACACCGCTTTAACTAAAAATAGTCAGAGCGAGTGGAGGCGCATTATACGCGAAACATTGACTCGCGCAAGTTTTTGTCGATTTTTGCGCCACTGCTCCCGAAGACGGCTTACCAACACACTTTTTTTAGGCAGATAACCTAACATTTACCCTATCTAGGTTAACGATAACGCCATGAAACTAATTGTTTTACCAATATGTCTTCTCTACCACAGCCTATCTTTTGGCGCACCACCGGTTGCCCAGGATGATAGCGGCGAGGATGAGATCAGTTGGGAAGAAGCAGCAGATAAAATTAAGCCCTGCCAACAAACCGAAACTGACCAGTTAGGTTGGTTTGATCGCGCACACCTACTGCTATCTGATGGTGTCTGCGAACAGGCGCTATGGTTTGATAGTTTCTTTGGTGATATCGAACAAAACGAAGCTGCCAGCTCACTCGTGCGCCTGATTAACTCCGTCGAATGGCATAAAGAGGAAGGTGTGGAGTTTCGACCGAGGATCTCCGCAAGCTTTCATCTCCCACGTTTTGAACAAGATGTAAGGCTAATCATCGAAGGCGATGATGGTAGCAGCCAAAGTAGCTCTCGCGAGTATAATGAAAGTTCGGACCTTCGCGGAAACGATGACGACAGAGGATTAGCCGCTGCGCTGCGTTGGAGTATCAAGCAACTTGATACCAGTGATCTTGATTTTGATGCTGGCGTGCGCCTTCGTAGTAGTGAGATAGATCCGTTTACCCGTCTGCGTTATCGCTATAACTACGCCCTACGTTACGACACCGTCGTAAAATTTAGCCAACAGCTTCGCTTACGTAATTCTGATTTTTGGAGTGAAACTACGCGCATTGATATTGACCATCTACGAGGAGCCGTTGGCTACCGCTGGAGTAATTCGGCAACTTATGGCGACGAAACTGATGGATTTGAATGGGAGATCAGCCTTTCTCGCGTAAAACAGATCGATGAGCGGTCCGCTTACTCAACGTATATCTCTTTTACCGGCGCCACGGATGAAGATAAAGAGAACACTGAACGCTGGCGTTTAGCTGCGAACTATCGCCGCAGTTTCTATCGTCCCTGGTACTTTTACGAAATTGAACCCCAGCTCAATTATGAACGCGAGTATGATTGGAGTTGGAACCCAGCCATTGTATTTTCCGTTGAGATCCAGTTCGGCAAGAGCCGACGAAAGCCCAAATATAGACGAGGGCCAACAGAGGAAGAGCAACCACCAACGGATCCAGAATCGCGTCTAAAACTAGAGGCCGCTGAAAATTAGAAAGCGTTACAGCGTGAACTAGTTTGAGCGCAATAAAAAAGGCGCCTAACGGCGCCTTTTCAATATGACTTAGATCTTCGATTAGTCGAGGATCTTAGCAACAACACCCGCACCTACAGTACGGCCACCTTCACGGATAGCGAAGCGCAAGCCTTCGTCCATCGCGATTGGTGCGATAAGCTCTACGCTCATCTGTACGTTGTCACCTGGCATTACCATCTCTACGCCTTCTGGCAATTCTACTGCACCAGTGATATCTGTGGTACGAAAGTAGAACTGTGGACGATAGCCCTTGAAGAACGGAGTATGACGACCACCTTCATCTTTAGACAGAACGTAAACTTCTGCTTCAAACTTAGTGTGTGGGTTGATTGAACCCGGCGCTGCCAATACCTGACCACGCTCTACGTCATCACGCTTAGTACCACGCAACAGTGCACCAACGTTCTCACCTGCACGACCTTCGTCAAGCAGCTTACGGAACATTTCAACACCAGTACATGTCGTGTTTGTGGTTTCTTTGATACCAACAATCGCTACGTCGTCACCTGTTTTCAGGATACCGCGCTCGATACGACCGGTAACAACTGTACCACGACCTGAGATTGAGAATACGTCTTCGATAGGCAGCAAGAATGGCTTATCGATATCACGCTCTGGCTCTGGGATGTAGCTATCCAGCGCTTCAGCCAGCTCTACAATCTTGTCTTCCCACTCTTTCTCGCCTTCCAATGCTTTCAGAGCTGAGCCCTGGATCACTGGCAGGTCGTCACCTGGGAAGTCGTAGTCTGACAGAAGTTCACGTACTTCCATCTCTACCAGCTCAAGCAGCTCTTCGTCGTCTACCATGTCACACTTGTTCATGAAAACGATCATGTAAGGTACGCCTACCTGGCGACCCAACAGGATGTGCTCACGTGTCTGTGGCATAGGACCATCTGTTGCTGCAACTACCAAGATAGCGCCGTCCATCTGGGCTGCACCGGTGATCATGTTTTTCACATAATCCGCGTGTCCAGGACAGTCAACGTGCGCGTAGTGGCGAGTTGGTGTGTCATATTCAACGTGAGAAGTCGCGATGGTGATACCACGCTCGCGCTCTTCTGGTGCGTTATCGATCTGATCGAAAGCTTGCGCTGTACCGCCGTATACTTTAGCCAGTACGTTGGTGATAGCTGCTGTCAGAGTCGTTTTACCGTGGTCAACGTGACCGATAGTGCCAACGTTTACATGCGGTTTCGTACGTTCAAACTTTTCTTTTGCCACTTTACTTTCCTTCCGAGTAAGAATTAGGCCCGGTCCAACGTGACCGGGACCAGACCTGTAAATTACTACCGGCGTGCTTCGATGATGCTAGATGCAACATTCCCAGGTACTTCAGCGTACTTGAGGAATTCCATCGAATACGATGCACGACCTTGAGTTTGTGAACGCAAATCAGTTGCGTACCCGAACATTTCCGACAGTGGTACCTGGGCACGTACAAGCTTTACGCCTGCAACACCGTCATCCATGCCCTCAATCATGCCGCGACGTCGGTTTAAATCACCAACCACGTCACCCATGAAGTCTTCCGGAGTCGTTACCTCGACCTTCATCATAGGCTCAAGAAGAACTGCACCGGCGTCAATCGCGCCATTTCTAAACGCCATTGAACCGGCAATCTTAAATGCCATTTCAGAAGAGTCAACATCATGATAAGAACCATCATACAATGAACACTTAACGCCAAGCACAGGATAGCCGGCAACAACGCCGTTCTGCATCTGCTCTTGTACGCCTTTGTCCACCGCAGGAATAAATTCCTTCGGCACCACACCACCTACAATTTCATTAACGAATTCATAGGTTTCATCCGCTTCAATATCCATTGGTTCAAGGCGTAGCCAAACATGGCCAAACTGCCCTCTCCCACCGGATTGGCGAACAAACTTGCCTTCCACTTCCACTGCTTTGCGGATAGTTTCACGGTAAGCGACTTGTGGTTTACCAACGTTACACTCAACACTGAATTCCCGCTTCATGCGGTCAATAATGATGTCGAGATGAAGTTCACCCATACCAGAAATAATAGTCTGACCAGACTCTTCATCTGTATGGACACGGAAAGAGGGATCTTCAGCCGCCAGTTTGCCCAGCGCAATCCCCATTTTTTCCTGATCAGCCTGTGTTCTTGGCTCAACAGCCACAGAGATCACTGGCTCAGGGAACTCCATACGTTCAAGCACCACTTTGTGAGCCGAATCGCACAGGGTATCGCCTGTGGTCACATCCTTAAGGCCAATGGCCGCCGCGATGTCACCAGCACGAACTTCTTTAATCTCTTTTCGATCTTTCGAGTGCATCTGTACGATACGCCCGAAGCGTTCACGTTTCTGTTTAACCGAGTTGTAAACTGCATCGCCGGTGTTAACGATGCCAGAATAGCAGCGAAAAAAGGTCAAGGTGCCCACAAAAGGGTCTGTCGCGATCTTAAATGCCAAGGCAGCAAACGGGGCGTTGTCATCCGCAGGACGAGCAACTTCCTGTTCGTTGTCATCGATACCTGTAATTGCAGGTACATCGATCGGCGCAGGCATGAAATCAACCACTGCGTCCAGCACTGCCTGTACACCCTTATTCTTGAACGCTGAGCCACAAGTGGCTAAGACAATTTCATTACTTAAGGTGCGTGCGCGCAGCCCGCTCTTGATCTCTTCTTCAGTCAGCTCGCCATCATTGAGATACTTATCCATCATCTCTTCTGAAGCTTCAGCTGCCGCTTCGATCATCTGCTCACGATACTCTTCCGCCAGATCCTGTAGATCTTCAGGAATAGGATCGTAAGTGAAAGTCATACCCTGGTCTTCTTCATTCCAGTTAATGGCTTTCATCTTAATTAGGTCAACAACACCCTTGAAGTTCTCTTCAGCTCCGATATTCAGCTGAATAGGTACAGGCGTTGCTCCCAAACGATCTTTAATCTGATTTACAACACGGAGGAAATCGGCGCCGGCACGGTCCATCTTATTCACAAACACCATACGCGGAACTGCGTATTTGTCTGCTTGACGCCATACCGTCTCTGACTGTGGTTCAACACCCGATGCACCACAAAAAACCACAACAGCACCATCGAGTACACGCAAAGAACGTTCAACTTCAATCGTGAAGTCAACGTGTCCAGGGGTATCAATGATATTGACGCGATGCTCTGGGAACTGCGCTTCCATACCGCGCCAGAACGTGGTGGTAGCCGCAGAGGTGATAGTAATACCACGCTCCTGTTCTTGCTCCATCCAGTCCATAGTTGCGGCACCGTCATGTACCTCACCGATCTTATGTGAAAGACCTGTATAGAAAAGTACGCGTTCGGTGGTGGTCGTCTTACCGGCATCAACGTGAGCTACAATACCAATATTGCGGTAGCGCTCAATGGGGGTTGTACGAGCCATGATTTCCTCTTAACTAAGGGGTTGCCTTAGCATAAATAACAAGAGGTATATGCCCCGGAGGGCATATACCAAGCGTGACTACCAGCGATAGTGAGCAAACGCTTTGTTTGCATCAGCCATACGGTGAACATCTTCACGCTTTTTCACTGCAGTGCCTTTATTCTCTGCAGCATCAGCTAACTCGCCAGCCAGACGCTTAGCCATATCTTTTTCGCCACGCTTACGCGCAGCCTCAACTAACCAACGCATCGCCAATGTATTGCGACGTACTGGACGAACTTCTACCGGTACCTGGTAAGTTGAGCCACCTACACGGCGACTTTTAACTTCCACAGTTGGGCGAACGTTATCCAAAGCCGTCTCAAAAATGTCGAGCGGATCTTTACCAGATTTTTCAGAGGCAGACTCCAATGCGCCGTAAACGATCTTTTCGGCGATTGATTTCTTACCATCAAGCATTACTACGTTGATGAACTTAGTAATGATTTCATTTCCGTACTTAGGATCAGGTAATACTTTACGCTGACCAACAACGCGTCTTCTTGGCATTGTTTTCTCTCCGTTTGATTCAGGAATATCCCAAAACGTTAAATTTAATGTTTGGCCTTACTAACGGAGAACCGTTAAGACTTAGGCCGCTTAGCGCCGTACTTAGAACGACCTTGACGACGGTCGCTAACGCCAGCGGTATCAAGAGCACCACGTACGGTGTGATAACGCACACCTGGCAAATCTTTAACACGACCGCCACGGATAAGAACAACACTGTGTTCCTGAAGGTTATGACCTTCACCACCGATGTACGAAGTCACTTCGAAACCGTTAGTCAGACGAACACGACATACTTTACGTAATGCTGAGTTCGGCTTCTTAGGTGTAGTTGTGTATACACGAGTGCACACACCACGCTTCTGTGGACACGCTTCCAACGCAGGCACGTTACTCTTAGTAACAGGCTTTTTGCGTGGCTTGCGAACCAACTGATTAATAGTTGCCATTAATAGGCTCCTGGCTAGTTGAGTTTACTGTTTACAAAAAATGAAAAATCCGGCCCCTACTATGAGAGGCCGGAGGATTTTATTGAGCAGATTTTAAACTGTCAAGTAAAGAGGCTAACTTAGCCGTCTTTATTACTCTTCATCACCGGAAAGAACTTCGGCATTTAGAGCATCTGTCAGTGCTTTTTCTGCATCATCGGCGCTGACCTGAGGCACGCCCACTTCCGCTTCCAAACGCTTGCGCTGACGCTCGCTATGGTAAGCAAAACCGGTACCTGCAGGGATCAAGCGGCCTACAATCACGTTCTCTTTCAAGCCGCGTAACTGGTCCATTTTGCCAGATACCGCTGCTTCAGTGAGTACGCGTGTTGTTTCCTGGAACGATGCCGCAGAGATAAACGACTCTGTCGACAACGATGCCTTAGTGATACCTAACAACTCATGTTCGTAGGTAGCAGGTGACTTGCCAGCCGCTTCAAGTTCGCGGTTTGCGATCTTAACGCGGGACACTTCCATCTGCTCGCCTTCAAGGAAATCGGTGTCACCGGCACTAACGATGGTGCACTTACGCAACATCTGACGAATGATCGCTTCGATATGCTTATCGTTGATCTTCACACCCTGAAGACGATAAACGTCCTGAACCTCATTCACGATGTAGTTAGCTACAGCTCGAACACCGCGAACACGCAGGATATCGTGCGGTGATTCAGGACCATCGGCCATCACTTCACCACGCTCAACGCGCTCACCTTCGAATACGTTAAGCTGACGCCACTTATGGATCATCTCTTCGTACGGTTCGCCATTCTCATCCTGAGTGATGATCAGACGTCGCTTACCTTTCGTCTCTTTACCAAACGACACCACACCACTGACTTCCGCCAAAATAGCTGGATCTTTCGGCTTACGTGCTTCGAACAGGTCGGCAACACGCGGTAGACCACCGGTAATATCTCGCGTCTTTGAGCTCTCCTGCGGGATACGTGCAAGCACATCACCAGGCTGTAGCTCTTGACCATCTGAAACATCAATAGAGGTAAAGCTAGGTAGCTTCACTTCTTGCAGGTCGCCATTCTCAGACTTCAAGATAAGCTTCGGCTCTTTAGCGTTAGCTTTTGCGAGGTCTTTAACCACCATACGGGTCAAACCGGTCAAATCATCGGTTTGCTTCTCGGTGTTTGCATCCTCAACGTCACTGAACTGAACGGTAACCGGACGTTCTGTGATCATTGGGTGTGAATGCGGGTCCCAAGTAGCAACGACTTCATTGCCTGCGACTTTATCGCCATCTTTAACAGACAGGATCGCACCGTAAGGCACCTTGTAACGCTCTTTCTCACGACCAAGATCGTCAATCACAGCGATTTCAGATGAACGTGAAGTGATCACAATCTTCTTATCGGTGTTAATTACAAACTTGGCGTTGTGTAGCTTAGCGGTACCATCGTTCTTAATCTGAACGCTGTTTTCAGCTGACGCACGTGATGCTGCACCACCAATGTGGAAGGTACGCATCGTTAACTGTGTACCTGGCTCACCAATTGACTGCGCAGCAACAACACCAACGGCTTCGCCGTAGTTGATGAGGTGGCCACGAGCCAAGTCACGGCCATAACAGTAGGCACAAACACCGTGGTCGTTGTCACAGGTAATAACAGAACGAACTTCTACTTCATCGATCTTATGCTCTTCGAGGAAGTCACACTCCTGCTCATGCAGCAGCGTGTTGCGCGCCAACAGCACTTCGTCAGTACCTGGCTTCAGTACGTCGCGAGCCAATACTCGCCCTAATACACGTTCACGCAACGGCTCTACAACGTCACCACCTTCAATCAGCGGCTTCATGGTCAGGCCTTCTTCAGTACCACAATCGGTACTGGTGATAACCATGTCCTGTGCCACATCTACCAAACGGCGCGTCAAGTAACCGGAGTTCGCTGTTTTCAATGCCGTATCGGCCAAACCTTTACGCGCACCGTGAGTTGAGATGAAGTACTGAAGTACGTTCAAACCTTCACGGAAGTTCGCAGTAATTGGCGTTTCAATAATTGAACCGTCCGGTTTTGCCATCAAGCCACGCATCGCTGCCAGCTGACGGATCTGAGCGGCACTACCACGCGCACCGGAGTCAGCCATCATAAAGATGCTGTTGAAAGAGGGTTGTTCCTCTTCCTTACCGTCGCGGTTAATAACCACATCAGTCTTCAAGTTATCCATCATCGCCTTAGACAACTTCTCGTTGGCTGAGGTCCAGATATCGATAACCTTGTTATATTTTTCACCTGCGGTAACGAGACCATTATCAAACTGATGCTGGATCTCTGACACTTCAGCTTCACAAGCGGCAATAATGTCCGCTTTCGCCGCCGGGATCTCCATATCATCAACACCTACCGAGGTACCTGACAACATGGCGTAATGGAAACCGGTGTACATCAATTGGTCAGCGAAAATAACGGTGTCTTTCAGACCCAATTCGCGGTAACAGGCATTAAGCAGCTTAGAGATCTGCTTCTTACCCATTGGTTGATCAATCAGTTCAAATGCCAGGCCTTTAGGCACGACCGTGTAGAACATCGCACGACCAATCGTGGTGTCTTTGACTGATGTTTTGGCGATTTTCTCGCCATTCTCAGCCACTTCGTATTCAGTGATACGCACTTTAACGCGCGCATGAATAGAAGCGTCACCGGTGCGGAAAACTTTTTCTGCTTCCTGCGGTCCTGTCAGCAACATGCCCTCGCCCTTTGCGTTTACCGCAGCGCGAGTCATGTAATAGAGACCCAATACAACGTCCTGAGAAGGAACGATAATTGGCTCACCGTTGGCAGGTGAAAGAATGTTATTCGAAGCCATCATTAAGGCACGGGCTTCTAATTGCGCTTCCAGTGTCAGCGGTACGTGTACCGCCATCTGGTCACCATCGAAGTCGGCGTTATAAGCCGCACAAACCAATGGGTGCAGCTGGATCGCTTTACCTTCAATCAGCACAGGTTCAAATGCCTGAATACCGAGACGGTGAAGGGTCGGTGCACGGTTCAACAGTACTGGGTGTTCACGGATCACATGATCCAGTACATCCCATACTTCCGGCACTTCACGCTCAACCATCTTCTTGGCCGCTTTAATGGTGGTCGCTAAACCACGCGCTTCGAGCTTGCCGTAAATAAATGGCTTGAACAGTTCCAGTGCCATTTTCTTAGGCAAACCACACTGGTGAAGTTTGAGCGTAGGACCAACAGTAATAACTGAACGGCCTGAGTAATCAACACGCTTACCGAGCAAGTTCTGACGGAAACGACCCTGCTTACCTTTGATCATGTCAGCCAAAGATTTCAGAGGACGTTTGTTAGAGCCGGTGATGGCGCGGCCACGACGGCCGTTGTCCAGCAGGGCATCTACCGCTTCCTGCAACATACGCTTTTCGTTACGTACGATGATGTCAGGTGCAGCCAAATCCAGCAGGCGCTTCAAACGGTTGTTACGGTTGATCACACGACGATAAAGATCGTTAAGATCTGAAGTCGCGAAACGGCCACCATCCAGCGGTACCAAAGGACGCAGGTCCGGTGGCAGAACTGGCAATACAGTCATGATCATCCACTGTGGATCGTTACCTGAATACAGGAACGCTTCCATCAACTTCAGACGCTTTGTAACCTTCTTACGTTTGGTTTCTGAAGTGACAGATGCCAACTCTTCGCGCATCGCTTCTACTTCAGGTGCCAGCTCGATGTCAGACAGCAATTCCTTAATCGCTTCTGCACCCATCTTGGCTTCGAACTCGTCACCAAACTCTTCCAAGGAATCGAGGTACTGCTCTTCTGTCAGCAGTTGACCACGCTCCATGGTTGTCATGCCCGGCTCGGTCACAACATAAGATTCGAAATAGAGCACACGCTCAATATCGCGCAGCGTCATATCCAGCATCAAACCGATACGTGACGGCAATGACTTCAAGAACCAGATATGTGCAACCGGACTCGCCAGTTCGATGTGCGCCATACGCTCACGACGAACCTTGGTCAGTGTTACTTCGACGCCACACTTCTCACAGATCACTCCGCGATGCTTAAGGCGCTTGTACTTGCCACATAAACATTCGTAGTCCTTTACCGGACCAAAAATGCGGGCACAGAACAGACCGTCACGCTCTGGCTTGAACGTACGGTAGTTGATAGTTTCCGGCTTTTTAACTTCGCCGAAAGACCAGCTGCGGATCATATCCGGAGACGACAGGCCAATCTTAATGCCATCGAACTCTTCGGTTTTACCCTGCTGCTTTAGAAACTTGAGTAAGTCTTTCACCTTCTCTCTCCTGTCGGAGTGACTCTTCACGGGAGCGCCAATGGCGCTCCCTAACGCATACTGCTGTCAGACTCGTTGGTCTGCTATTCCTCTTCCAACTCAATGTTAATACCCAAAGAACGGATCTCTTTGAGCAATACATTGAAGGACTCAGGCATACCAGGTTCCATACGATGATCGCCATCCACGATGTTCTTATACATCTTGGTACGACCGTTAACGTCATCCGACTTAACAGTGAGCATCTCCTGAAGCGTATAAGCTGCACCGTATGCTTCCAGTGCCCACACTTCCATCTCACCGAAGCGCTGACCACCAAATTGTGCTTTACCACCCAGCGGCTGCTGAGTAACCAAGCTATAGGAGCCAGTTGAACGTGCGTGCATCTTGTCATCAACCAAGTGGTTCAGTTTGAGCATATACATGTAACCGACAGTTACCTTACGCTCAAACTCATTACCGGTACGACCGTCATGCAACGTTACCTGGCCGCTACGAGGAATACCGCCAAGCTCCAACAGGTCCTTGATTTCGCTCTCTTTAGCGCCATCAAATACTGGAGTAGCAATCGGCAAACCATTACGTAGGTTCTCAGCCAGACGCTTCACTTCGAAGTCAGTGAAGTTGTCGATATCAACTTCCTGCAGCACTTCACCTAAGGTGTAGCACTTCTTCAGGAACTCACGCAGCTCGGCAATTTCACGTTGCTCTTTCAACATGGCGTCAATCTTACGACCAACCCCTTTTGCAGCCATACCCAAGTGTGTTTCAAGGATCTGACCGATGTTCATACGTGAAGGTACGCCCAACGGGTTAAGTACGATATCTACCGGATCGCCGTTCTGGTCATAAGGCATATCTTCAACAGGAACAATTGTTGAGATAACACCCTTGTTACCGTGACGACCAGCCATCTTGTCACCCGGTTGAATACGACGCTTAACCGCAAGATAGACTTTAACGATCTTCAGTACGCCAGGCGCCAGATCATCACCTTGGGTGATCTTACGACGCTTAACTTCAAACTTCTTATCGAACTCTTTCTTCAGCTCTTCGTACTGCTCAGCGATCTGCTCAAGCGACTGTTGCGCGTCTTCCTCTTTCAAGGATTGGGTCAACAGCTTCTCGCCATTCAGACCTTCCAACTGTGCTTCGCTATAGCCGTTGGCTAATAGCAAATTGCGTGCACGGTCGAATACGCCCGCTTCAAAGATTGCTAACTCATCACCGAGGTCTTTCTTAACCTCTTTGAGCTGCATCTCTTCAATCTCGAGAGCACGTTTATCTTTCTCTACGCCATCGCGAGTAAACACTTGCACGTCGATAACGGTACCGGAAACAGCGTTAGGTACTCGCAGAGAGGTGTCCTTAACATCGGACGCCTTCTCACCGAAAATGGCACGGAGGAGTTTTTCCTCTGGTGTCAGCTGTGTTTCACCTTTAGGCGTCACTTTACCGACCAGAATATCGCCGCCTTTAACTTCAGCACCGATATAAACCACGCCTGACTCGTCAAGCTTAGAGAGCGCAGACTCACCCACATTCGGGATATCTGCAGTGATCTCTTCTGGACCTAACTTGGTATCTCGAGCAATACAAGAAAGTTCCTGAATGTGGATCGTAGTGAAACGATCTTCTTCAGCAACACGCTCGGAGATAAGGATTGAATCCTCAAAGTTGTAACCATTCCAAGGCATGAACGCGACGCGCATGTTCTGACCTAGGGCAAGTTCACCAAGGTCCGTCGACGGTCCATCAGCCAGCACATCACCACGAACAATCGGGTCGCCTACGCTAACGACTGGACGTTGGTTAATACATGTGTTCTGGTTAGAACGGGTGTACTTCATCAGGTTGTAGATATCGATACCGGCTTCGCCTGGTACCAACTCATCTTCATCAACCTTGATAACAATACGGCTAGCATCGCAGTAAGAAACTACACCACCACGCTTGGCGACAGCAGTTACACCGGAGTCAACAGCTACCGCTTTCTCCATACCTGTACCAACCAGCGGCTTATCAGCACGCAATGTAGGTACCGCTTGACGTTGCATGTTTGAGCCCATCAAGGCTCGGTTAGCATCATCGTGCTCTAGGAATGGGATCAGTGAAGCTGCGACAGAAACAATCTGCTGCGGTGATACATCCATATACTGGACGACATCAGGTGCACTCAAAATTGATTCGCCGCGATGACGGGCGGTGATCAACTCTTCGATAAAGCGACCATCGCTGTCAAGGTCAGCATTCGCCTGAGCGATCACATACTGGCCTTCTTCAATCGCAGAAAGATAATCAACTTCCGCAGTCACTTCGCCATCAATAACGCGACGATATGGTGTTTCGAGGAAACCATATTCGTTAGTACGGGCGTAACATGATAACGAGTTAATCAGACCAATGTTTGGCCCTTCTGGCGTTTCAATTGGACACACACGGCCATAGTGGGTCGGGTGTACGTCACGAACTTCAAAGCCAGCACGTTCACGGGTCAGACCGCCCGGGCCTAAGGCCGAAATACGACGCTTGTGGGTCACTTCTGATAACGGGTTGTTCTGGTCCATAAACTGAGACAACTGACTCGAACCAAAGAACTCTTTAACCGCCGCAGAGATAGGCTTAGCGTTGATCAGATCTTGAGGCATTAGCTGGTCAAGGTCGCCCAGGCTCAAGCGCTCTTTCACTGCTCGCTCAACACGAACCAAACCGATACGGAACTGGTTCTCTGCCATTTCGCCAACAGAACGAATACGACGGTTACCCAGGTGATCGATATCATCCACTTCATCGCTACCGTTACGGATTTCGATGAGTTTCTTCATTACATCAATAATATCTTCATGTTCCAGGATCCCCGGACCAGTGATTTCATCACGATGTAAACGGCTGTTGAACTTCATACGGCCAACCGCTGACAGGTCATAACGGTCATCAGAGAAGAACAAATTCTGGAACAAGGCCTCTGCTGCATCACGCGTTGGTGGCTCACCAGGACGCATCATGCGATAGATCTCTACCAAGGCTTCCATGCGGTTAGTTGATGGATCAACGCGCAGGGTCTCAGACATGTAAGGGCCCTGATCAAGTTCGTTGGTATATAACACATCGAACTTCTTCACGCCGGCTTCGGCGAGTTCAGCAACCAACTCTAACGTCAGTTCAGCATTCGCTTCCGCGATCACTTCACCGCTGTCTTTATTGGCATGGGCCTTAGCTAGAGTCTTACCAACCAAGTATTCATGTGGTACTTCAAATTCAGAAATACCCGCTTTGGTCAGCTGACGAATATGCTTCGCGGTAATGCGGCGATCTTTCTCGACCAATACATCACCATTGCCATCTTTAACATCAAAGGCAGCAATTTCACCACGCAACTGCTCTGGCGACAGGTGCATGATGATCTTATTTCGCTTGATCTGGACTTCGGTTGTCTCGAAGAACATCTCAAGGATCTGTTCAGTCGTGTATTCCAGTGCACGTAAGATGATTGATGCAGGCAACTTACGACGACGGTCAATACGCACAAACAGGTTATCTTTCGGATCAAACTCAAAGTCGAGCCACGAACCACGGTAGGGGATAACGCGTGCGTTATATAGCACTTTACCGGAAGAGTGTGTCTTGCCTTTATCGTGATCGAAGAAAACGCCCGGGCTACGATGTAGCTGGGAGACGATCACACGCTCAGTACCGTTAATAACAAAGGTGCCATTGTCAGTCATCAATGGGATTTCGCCCATGTAGACTTCCTGCTCCTTGATATCTTTTACAGTGCCTGAAGGCGCATCTTTATCGTAAAGTACCAGACGCAGCTTCACTCGCAGTGGAGCTGAATAAGTTACGCCACGGATCTGACATTCTTTAACGTCGAATACAGGCTCGCCCAATCTGTAGCTAACATACTGCAGTTCGGAATAACCTGAATAACTGGCAATTGGAAAAACGGAACGAAACGCCGCTTCCAGACCATAATGACCTTCTGGATCCATCTCGATAAACTTGCTGAACGAATCCAGCTGAATCGACAGGAGGTAAGGAATGTCGAGAACTTGCGGACGTTTGCCAAAGTCCTTACGAATTCGCTTCTTCTCGGTATAGGAGTAAACCATGGGGTTCCTCAGCTCGCGGAATATTGACCCGACTCTGTCACTAGGACAGTCTCTTTTATCCACCGTCTGTTTTTGGCGGTAAACCGCCTGCGCTCAGAGAGTAATTTACGGTGGAAAATTACTAACCGCATACAGCGCAAAAAGGCTGGTGACCCAGAGGTCACCAGCCCATAGCCTTTTCAGGCTAGCTTTGTAAGCTAGGCTTACTTAAGCTCAACAGTTGCACCAGCTTCTTCAAGAGCCGCCTTCAATGCTTCTGCTTCTTCTTTCTCAACGCCTTCTTTGATCGGAGCTGGAGCGCCGTCTACAACGCCCTTAGCTTCTTTCAGGCCTAGACCAGTAGCTGCACGTACAGCCTTGATCACAGCAACCTTGTTGCCGCCTACGCTGGCCAAGATTACGTCGAATTCAGTTTGCTCAGCAGCACCGCCAGCGTCGCCGCCAGCAACAACTACAGCAGCAGCAGCGGCAGTAACGCCGAATTTTTCTTCCATCGCTTCGATCAGTTCTACAACGTCTTTTACAGACATTTCAGCTACTGCATCGATGATTTGGTCTTTAGTCAGTGACATGATTCTCTATCCTAAAACGTTTGAGCTTATGCTCAAAAATCGTGTAATTAAGTACGATTCTGCCAAATTAAGCAGCTTCGCCTTCCAGCTTGTCGCGAAGCGCAGCAAGGGTTTTAACCAGCTTGCCAGCAGAGGCTTCTTTCATAACGCTCATCAGGCGAGAAATTGCTTCGTCATATGTCGGCAGGGTAGCCAGAACACTTGCGTCTACAAGTTCACCTTCAAAAGCAGCAGCTTTGACTTCGAAGTTCTCTTCACCTTTTGCGAACTCTTTGAACAAACGTGCACCAGCACCTGGATGTTCGTTAGAGAAAGCAATCAGTGTAGGACCTACGAAAGTGTCGACTAGGCACTCATAATCAGTACCTTGAACCGCACGACGGGCTAAAGTGTTACGCACTACGCGCATGTAAACACCTTCAGCACGCGCCTTAGCGCGCAGCGCTGTAATAGCGCCAACTTCGACACCACGAGAGTCTGCAACTACTGCAGATTGAGCGCCTTTGGCTGCCTCGTTGACTTCAGCGACGATGGCTTTTTTGTCGTCGAGTTTCAATGCCATTGGCTCAACTCCTGGTTTGGACCGGAATACCGGTTCGTAATACAACCTCAATAAATCTGAGGCACCTTATAAGGTGTAACACCAGGAGTGCGTGTAATAAGCTCCTGGGCTGACACCATCTGCGTAGGCATTATTAAGTCATTGATTTACCAACGACACCTACGGTCTTGGATGGAGGCGAAAACTCGCCTCAACCCATGCGTAGCCGAGTATTATAAAACCCTCGGCTCCACATTGTCCAGAGATCGCTGTCGCTTAGCGCGCCAGTGATGCCTGATCAACTGTTACACCCGCACCCATAGTGGTAGACAGGCTAACCTTAGCGATGTACTGACCTTTAGCTTGAGCAGGCTTAGCCTTCTTCAACGCTTCCAGTAGTGCTTCGAGGTTCTCTTTCAGCTTATCTTCGCTGAAATCAGCCTTACCAATAGTGGTGTGGATGATACCGTTCTTGTCGTTGCGATAACGAACCTGACCAGCTTTCGCATTTTTAACTGCTTCAGCTACGTTAGGTGTTACAGTGCCAGTTTTAGGGTTTGGCATCAGGCCACGAGGACCCAAGATTTGACCTAACTGACCAACAACACGCATTGCATCTGGAGATGCAACAACCACGTCAAAATTCATTTCGCCAGCTTTAACTTGAGCAGCAAGATCATCCATGCCGACCAAATCTGCACCAGCTTCTTTAGCTGCTTCAGCGTTCGCGCCTTGAGTGAATACGGCTACACGTACGTCACGACCAGTACCGTGTGGCAATACAGTTGCACCACGGACGTTTTGGTCTGATTTACGTGCATCGATGCCCAAGTTAATGGCTGCATCAACACTCTCAACGAACTTAGCTGTCGCTAACTCTTTCAACAAAGCAACCGCTTCATTGATCTCATATTCTTTAGTTGCGCTAACCTTTTCACGAATAGCACGTAAACGCTTTGATAATTTAGCCATCGATTAGCCCTCCACATTCAGGCCCATGGCCCGAGCTGATCCAGCAATACAGCGAACCATCGCGTCTAAGTCAGCACCAGTAAGGTCTGTTTCTTTAGTTTTCGCGATCTCTTCCAGCTGAGCACGGGTAACAGTACCCACTTTCTCAGTGTTTGGACGACCAGAACCAGACTTAATACCGGCAGCTTTCTTCAATAGGAAAGAAGCTGGTGGTGTCTTGGTTTCAAAAGTGAATGAACGATCGCTATATACAGTGATAACTACAGGTACTGGCGCACCTTTTTCAATAGAATCTGTTTTCGCGTTAAACGCTTTACAAAATTCCATGATGTTAACACCGTGCTGACCCAATGCAGGACCAACAGGTGGACTTGGGTTAGCCGCACCAGCTGCAACTTGCAACTTGATATAAGCTTCGACTTTTTTAGCCATTTTAGATTTCCTCTTACGGGTGCAAACGCCTTTTTAGGGCTCCCCATCGATTTAAGGGCAGCGGATTATATACAGATCCGTTGCCCCTGACAATACGACTGATGTTTTTTTGATCAGGCTTTTTCGACTTGGATAAACTCAAGTTCAACTGGTGTCGAGCGACCAAAAATAAGAACAGACACTTTCAAGCGACTTTTCTCATAATCAACCTCTTCAACAACACCATTGAAGTCTGCAAATGGGCCATCAATAACACGAACCACTTCACCCACTTCAAACAAAGTCTTCGGTGTCGGCTGATCAACATTATCTTGAAGGCGTTGCAGAATAGCATTCGCTTCTTTATCAGTGATCGGCGCTGGACGGTCACTGGTACCGCCAATAAAGCCAAGTACCCGCGGCACGTCACGCACCAAGTGCCAGCTATCATCGTTCATAATCATCTGAACAAGTACATAGCCAGGAAAGAATTTACGTTCGCTGCGGCGTTTTTGGCCGGCACGCATCTCAATCACTTCTTCGGTAGGTACCAATATCTCGCCGAACAGATGCTCCATATCATGCATTTTGATATGTTCTTTTAGCGACTGAGATACTCGGCCTTCATAGCCCGAGAATGCTTGCACTACGTACCAACGCATTTTTTCGGAGTCTGACATATTAGATACTCACTCCAGTGAAAAACGCCACCAAACGAACCATGATGCCGTCAAGTCCCCAAAGCAACAGCGACATAATAACCACTGCAGCGAAGACGATAAGAGTGGTGTGAACAGCTTCTTGCCGTGTAGGCCAAACAACTTTCTTCACTTCTACCCTGGCTTCTTTCGAAAATACCAGTGCGTTGCGACCCTTCTCTGTTTGAAGAGCAATTAATGCAGCAACTGCCACGGCAAGCACGACGGCGCCAGCACGGACTAATACAGATTGCTCCGCGAAATAGTAGTTACCTACAACGGCCGCAATCAGGACGGCAAAAACTACCAACCATTTAACGCCGTCAAGCCCACCGCTCTGGGTTTCTGTGTTTGCGTTCATACACCAACCTTGCATCCATCTAAAGACACAACAACCCCGCTACATAGGCGAGGTCACTGCTAAGTAATTCTGGCAGGGGTGGAGGGACTCGAACCCCCAACCGTCGGTTTTGGAGACCGCCGTTCTACCAATTGGAACTACACCCCTAAAAACAAGAGCCCCCATATAAGGAGCTCATGTCAAAATTTCGATCTTCGATTAGTCGAGGATCTTAGCAACAACACCCGCACCTACAGTACGGCCACCTTCACGGATAGCGAAGCGCAAGCCTTCGTCCATCGCGATTGGTGCGATAAGCTCTACGCTCATCTGTACGTTGTCACCTGGCATTACCATCTCTACGCCTTCTGGCAATTCTACTGCACCAGTGATATCTGTGGTACGAAAGTAGAACTGTGGACGATAGCCCTTGAAGAACGGAGTATGACGACCACCTTCATCTTTAGACAGAACGTAAACTTCTGCTTCAAACTTAGTGTGTGGGTTGATTGAACCCGGCGCTGCCAATACCTGACCACGCTCTACGTCATCACGCTTAGTACCACGCAACAGTGCACCAACGTTCTCACCTGCACGACCTTCGTCAAGCAGCTTACGGAACATTTCAACACCAGTACATGTCGTGTTTGTGGTTTCTTTGATACCAACAATCGCTACGTCGTCACCTGTTTTCAGGATACCGCGCTCGATACGACCGGTAACAACTGTACCACGACCTGAGATTGAGAATACGTCTTCGATAGGCAGCAAGAATGGCTTATCGATATCACGCTCTGGCTCTGGGATGTAGCTATCCAGCGCTTCAGCCAGCTCTACAATCTTGTCTTCCCACTCTTTCTCGCCTTCCAATGCTTTCAGAGCTGAGCCCTGGATCACTGGCAGGTCGTCACCTGGGAAGTCGTAGTCTGACAGAAGTTCACGTACTTCCATCTCTACCAGCTCAAGCAGCTCTTCGTCGTCTACCATGTCACACTTGTTCATGAAAACGATCATGTAAGGTACGCCTACCTGGCGACCCAACAGGATGTGCTCACGTGTCTGTGGCATAGGACCATCTGTTGCTGCAACTACCAAGATAGCGCCGTCCATCTGGGCTGCACCGGTGATCATGTTTTTCACATAATCCGCGTGTCCAGGACAGTCAACATGCGCGTAGTGGCGAGTTGGTGTGTCATATTCAACGTGAGAAGTCGCGATGGTGATACCACGCTCGCGCTCTTCTGGTGCGTTATCGATCTGATCGAAAGCTTGTGCTGTACCGCCGTATACCTTAGCCAGTACGTTAGTGATAGCAGCTGTCAGAGTCGTTTTACCGTGGTCAACGTGACCGATAGTGCCAACGTTTACATGCGGTTTTGTACGTTCAAACTTTTCTTTAGCCATGGTCGTTCCTCTAGTCAGGCATCGGGCGGCAGACACCACCAAAACCCCTCCGCTTTAGTGGCGGAAGAGTATAAACGATTTTGAGGGATCTGAAAGCATTAAATAGGAGTGGTGCTGATAGGCAGATTTGAACTGCCGACCTCACCCTTACCAAGGGTGCGCTCTACCGACTGAGCTATATCAGCACTACATGCTACTGGAGCGGGCAGCGGGAATCGAACCCGCATCATCAGCTTGGAAGGCTGAGGTAATAGCCATTATACGATGCCCGCAATGTCTTCAGGCGACCTCAAAAGCATCAAAAAATATGGTGGAGGGAGGTGGATTCGAACCACCGAAGGCTGAGCCGTCAGATTTACAGTCTGATCCCTTTGGCCACTCGGGAACCCCTCCAAATTTTGTGCTGACGGTGGGTTGCCCCTGGAAGCCCTAATCTTTGGACTGCCCCGTTCAGGTGGAGCGCATTCTAAAGAAAGGATTTTGCCTACGCAACCGTTTATTTGAAAAAAAGAGTAAAAAAATAGGGTTGATGTCTTTTTGTACGAAAAGCGTTAATAATCGCTGCTTTTTTCAGCATTGGCATAGACTGCGAGCCCCTCTAATACGAGCTCTGGGGACAACTGTGCCTGTTTAAGTATTTGTGCGGGTAGCTGCGCGGCATCTCCGCCAGTTAAAAATACGCGAACGGGTATCTTGCTGCCTAAGCTTGTTTGCGCTGTGGTGACCGCTTGTTGATAGTACCCGATTAACGCACTTCTGATCCCCTCACTAACACACTGCTCTGTACTGACACCAAAGGTTAATCTGGAGCCACTTAAGACAGCTGCTTGATCCGCTGTCACTTGGGATGTATCGCTCAGCAGGACATTTGTCATTGCACGATAGCCAGGCGCAATCCAACCCCCTTTGTGTTGGCCAAACTCATCGACCAGATCCACCGTAATAGCGGTGCCGAAGTCGATAACAATAAACGGACGTTTGCACTGTTGTCTGCCGCCCAACATTGCTAACCAACGGTCGATCCCCAAGCTCTCATATTTTGCATAGGCATTGATCAAGCCATACGCTGAACGCGGAGTCTTAACTAGATTGAAGTTAACGGCAAAAGGCGCAACCGCCTCTGACAGCTTGGCGATAACAGCTGACTGAGCCACTGAGGCAACCCAGATCTGAGAATAGGCACGGCACGCCAGTAAGGATTCGGTGTCAACCGGCAGTTGTTGATGGCTGGATGTTTTGAGTAGGGTCAGCGCTCCCCCCTCTAAGCCATAGAGCTTGGCTCTGGTGTTACCAATATCAATTAGAAGCTTCACGTTGCCACGCTGCGTAGCGATATTTCGCCGCCCATATAGTTAACCAGCACACCCTCTTGCTCGAGCACTAGAGCGCCTTGTTCATCCACACCTCGACAAATACCCGTGACTTGCCTATTCCCCATCAACAACTTCACAACCTTGCCATCAAACAGATCGAAAGTTCGCCAGCGAGAGACAAAAGGCCTGAAACCATTGCGATCGAAAGTGGTTAGGGCGGCTGTTAATGCGAGTAAGATGGCTACAGCAAGTTCATTTCTAGGTGGCACACAATCTAGTGTCTGCGACAGATCGGTCCACGGCTGGTCAATTGTCGTCGATTTCTCTTCAGGCATCGAGATATTAAGTCCCAAGCCGATCACAAGATCGCATGCATCATCAACCTGACCGACTAACTCCACCAATACACCACCCAGCTTCCTGTCTCCGATATAGATATCGTTTGGCCATTTCAAGCGTACATCAGTCACGCCATACTCTTTAAGCACCTCAGCGATCACAACACCAACGACAAGGGACAAGCCCATAGCGCCCTGAATACCACGACTCAAGCGCCAGTATAACGACAAATATAGATTCGCGGCGTAAGGAGATATCCAATGACGCCCTCGGCGCCCCCGACCCGCGGTTTGCATCTCTGCCAAACACGCCTGCCCACACAACAAGTCTGAGGCTTTCTCACCAGTGACTCCCCTGGCCAGTCTATCGAGTAGGTACTGATTGGTTGAATCAATGACCTCTGTGACAAAAGGTAATGGGAGCTGGCTCCCACACTGCGCTAATGCAGATTGAATGGTTTCCTGTGAGAGGAGATCTAGGGATTTCGCAAGGCGATAGCCCTTACCCGGCACGGAAAAGATATCAATGCCTAATGCCTGTAATGCCGAAATATGCTTAGCGATCGCAGCTCGACTGATAGCAAGCTCCTCGCCAAGACGCTCACCACTACAAAATTCACCTGTAGCTAAACGCTTAAGTATATGCTGCTGCTTATTGTTCACCTACGCGCTCCAAAGCCTCATCAAGACTATATCGGCCATCGGCTCCAACCAGCTGTACTTCCGCTTCCAGCTGCAGACCGTATGCCGCAAATACGCGTTGCCTAATATGTCCAGCCAAGCGCACTACATCTGCACCTGTAGCCCCTTGCTGATTAACAAGCACCAGAGCCTGCTGTTTATGCACAGCAGCACCACCTACCTTAAGCCCTTTAAGGCCTAAGTTGTCAATCATCCAACCAGCCGCAAGTTTGGAAAAACCTGGTTGGTCAGGGAACCAAACAAGATCAGGGTAGCGTTCAAGCAATAGTTCACGTTGCTCGTCACTCACGGAGGGATTTTTAAAAAAACTACCGCTATTACCCAGATGCTCCGGATCTGGCAGCTTAGCCTTACGTGTTTCGATGACTTTAGTGACTACCTGCAGAGCGTTGACGTCTGCAAGTTCTCTCAATGCCTTAAGGGGGGTGTAATCAATGGCAGGTTGCCATCGCTTCGGCAGACGATATTTTACATTTAAGATCAGCCAGCGATCGGGATCTTGCTTGAAGATGGAGTTACGATAAGCAAAATCACACTGTTCAGCGGTCAATATATAGCGCGCTTTTGTCTTCCACTCGTACACCTCTACTTCGGTGCAATATTTTGACTGTTCGACTCCATATGCACCAATGTTTTGTATTGGCGCCGCACCTACAGTTCCGGGTATCAGTGCAAGATTCTCAAGCCCCGGCATACCGTTTTCAACACTATACATGACTAAGTCATGCCAGTTTTCGCCGGCAGCAGCACAAATCTCAAAGTGATCTTGCCGTTCGGTAACGGTTACGCCTTTCAGTTGATTTATTAGAATCGGACGGCTAACCGTTTCAAAGGGCACAATATTACTACCGCCACCAATTACAATGGGCGACCTGCTTTCACTGAGTTTGTCCAGCATTGCCAATGAGTTTAGGACAGCTAAATGCGAGCATTGGCTCGCAACGGCGAAAGTATGATAAGTCTGAAGGTTCACTTAGCGAATAATTCCAAAACATAGACTGGCTACATAGCTTAACCGATCTCGTTCGGCCTATGCCTCATTTCTAGCTAACGTCTATCAAAGAAAACATAGATAGCTAGCTCGCAGTTTCGGGAGGGGGATAATGTAGGCTATCTACTGCGCCACAAATATGCACTTAGTCGTAAATAGAACAGGTGCATTGTTCGATTACCCATACAAATAATCGATACCATTTTTCAACGGCCTTAAACGCAAAAAGGCTACCCTATCGGGTAGCCTCTTCACTGTATTAGGTGTCTGGCGGAGTCCTGCCTACGGGCATAGCCCTTCAGCGTTCGTGACTGAGTGAGATAATCAATCTCACGCCAGGCGTC
>NZ_QPID01000016.1 GCF_003336225.1 Corallincola holothuriorum | reverse complement strand
GTGTTAGAGAAAAAGACTCAGGGCATCATCTCTCCCACAGTGTCAACGCACTCGGGTTAGGGACATACTCACTGAGCCTTGGTGGATTACTGATAGCTAATCAGTAACCCGAGACAGATACAAGGGCCGGGGTGAGGGGACTTTTGCTCTTTGCTCTATGCTAACTCCTTTGTTTTCGACTTCTGCTACGGTGTGAGAAGTTGTAACCATCAGCGCTGCTACAAACGGCTATACTCAGACGACGGCTAGAAATACTCCAAGGATGGAATCATCTCTTCACCATTACATTTAAAAGCTCGCGCACTAAGAAAAGCCCAAACTGACGTCGAAAAGCAACTTTGGTCAAAGCTTCGCGCAAGGCAACTACAAAGTTGCAAATTTCGTCGTCAGGTTCCTTTAGGCCGCTACATTGTGGACTTCGTTTGCCTAGAGCGTCACCTCATTGTGGAGCTTGATGGAAGCCAGCATATATCGCAGGCCAACTATGATGAGGTCAGAACAGCCTATTTACAGAGGCTGGGTTTTCATGTGATACGTTTCTGGAACAATGAGGTGATCGAAAATTTACAAGGTGTGCTAGAGGTGATTAATGCGCAATTAGATATGTAACTTATTGCCTCCTATCTTCCTATCTCCTATCTTCCATCTGAGCCCTTCGTCCTCAATTCTCTCCAACAAGGGTAAAGTGACTTTAATGCCCTTTGCTAACTTTCGGTAATCGTACTCTTCAGAACAAAATAGTTACAGCTACCGGGTGAGTACCAAGTGCAGCGGCTATCAAAATCAAATATCAGGGATAATTCGGTAAATTCTTAAGTAGCAAAGCGTGTAACATCTCGACCACGGTCAAAACTCTTGTTAAACTCCGCGCAACAGGGAAGAGCGGCTCATTTTTTTCCAAAAGCGCCTATAGTTACATCGGCTTTCTATTGTCAGGTGCAGTGATCCGCAAGCCAAGGAGTTTTGTTTGTCGTCTGTTCAGATGGAAAATTGGTTTCTGCTAAAGGTAAAAGCTCGGCAAGAGCAGCGTGCTGTTGACAACCTAGAGTTGCAGCTCGTTGAGGCCTATTTCCCTAAAATCACCGTAACTAAAATCTCCCGCGGTAAACGCACCGTAGTTTCTGAAGCACTCTTCCCCGGTTATATTTTCGCTCGTTTCAACCCTCAGCTCATTGCGCTAACAACGATCCAATCGACACGCGGAGTCAGTGCTGTCGTCCGTTTTGGTAACCATTTGTCGAGCGTGCCAGACCTGTTAATTGATGAAATAAAACAACGTTGCGGGGAAATGGTTGCGCAGATCGATGCCAGCGCGCCGCAGTCCGGCGACAAAATGGTTATCACTGATGGCAGCTTGAAAGGGTTGGATGCGCTGTATCAGCTCGAAGATGGTGAACAACGGGCATTTGTGCTGATTGATCTGCTTGGTAAACAGCAACGGGTATCCGTTGAGAATATTCATCTGCAGAAACAATGAAATGGTAAGAACTTGATGCGCTTAGCCGATAAATCAACTGTCATATAATTTGACATCGATTGGTATACGGCGACGGGTTTGTTGTAGAATGCGCGCGGTCACAATGAGTTGGTTGCGCGCAATTGCTCAGGATAGTGGGCCTAAATATATAAAATTCAATTTGTTAAGGCGATTTGGGGGCCGTAACCCAAGGGCGGTAGCGTGCCTGAAATAACTACCTTTGGCCTTAACAATATTCAGTAAGCTGTAGTAAACTTTCATCAATCAAAGGAACTGAAGTTAGCGCTTCGTTGCTATATCAATACTATTGACGAGTTCGTCGAGCTGGAACGCCTTAAACCATGATAAAAAGTAAGATATTCAGTACTTTCCTTTTTGCTGTCATTAGCTGCGTTGTATTTCCGACTGTCGCTGCAAGCCCCTCACAGGCTCAGATAGAACAGTTCAAACGCCTTCCTAAAGCACAACAACAGGCGTTGGCTAAGCAGTATGGTGTTGATATAAATCAGCTCAACGGTGGTTCACGAAGTGTACAAACTCAAGTGCAGCAGCCGTTGGTTTACCCTCGAGGTACGCAGTTTGACGAGCAGGGCAATCCTATTGAGCCGGTTGAGTTGGAAAGCAGTGCCGCTGTTGACGAAGAAGATGATGATACGCTGAAGCCATTTGGTTATGACTTATTCGCTGGTAGTCCTTCGACGTTTGCCCCTGCGAACATGAGCTTGGTGCCGGGTAATTATATTATCGGCCCTGGCGATAAGGTTAATATCCAGCTTTATGGCAAGCAGGATGCCGAGCATGAATTCAGTGTGACCCGCGAAGGAACAATCGATTTTCCTTCATTAGGCCCAGTAAAAGTGGCCGGTCTTACTTACAGTGAATTAAAGAAGTTCGTTAAAGAGGAAGTTAAGCGCCAAACCATTGGTGTGAACGTGAATGTCACTTTAGGTGAATTACGCTCTATTCAAGTATTTGTGCTCGGTGAAGCGCACAAGCCCGGAGCCTATACCGTCAGTGCTTTATCGACCATGACCCATGCGTTGTTTGTCAATGGCGGCATCAATGAGATCGGCTCCTTGCGTAATATCCAACTCAAACGTGCAGGTCAGACAGTCGCAACCTTAGATCTTTATGACCTATTGACTAAAGGTGATACCAGCAGTGATGTGCGTCTGCAGTCTGGTGACGTGGTGTTTATTCCGCCGGTAGGGGATACCGTTAGCGTTGACGGTGAAGTGCGCCGCCCTGCGATATACGAGATCAAAGGCAGTGAAACCATTGGCGACTTAATTACTGTTGCAGGTGGATTTAAATCCGGTGCTTATCCTAGACAGAGCGTTTTAGAGCGTATTGGCAGCTCTAAATTGCGTAAGCCATATAACCTTGATCTGACCAATGACAGCGATCTAAAGCGCAAGGTGCAAGATGGTGACTTCCTTCGTGTGCTGTCTGCCTCTTCATCCTTTGACAGCTCAATTACCTTGATGGGCGCAGTGACTCGCCCAGGCCTCTACGCCTGGAGTGAAAACATGCGTATATCAGCGCTGATAAAGAGCCGTACGTCAGACTTGATGTCTTATGCGGATCTGGATTATGGCCTTGTGGTGCGTGAACTGAATGTACGCGGTGATATCGAAGTGCTGCAGTTTTCCCCTGGCGATGTGCTGAGTGGCAAAGCTGGCGAGCAAGACTATCTGCTCTCCTCCAGAGATACCATCGTGCTATTTAGCCGTTACGAGCGGAAGTCCTCAGCAGCAACGACACTGTCAGACCTTGCAGGAACGCCCCAACAACTGCAAAAGCGCCGCTCGTTGTTACTTGAAGAACGCGTTGAAAGTAACAAGTTCTGGCGGGAATATCTGGTGGCATTTTTGGGGGTTGATGGCAGCTTGCAAGGGCAAGAGCTGGAAGACGAGATCCAAACCAAGCTTTCCAGTATGGGGATCCAAGAATCAAGCCTACAGCAGATGGTGGCGGGGCAGGCGGATAGAAATACGCTGTCGTATCAGGATGCCCATGAATATTCACGCAAGCGCTTGCTCCTACCTATCGTTAATCAGTTGCAGGCACAAGGGCGCTCTGGGGCCCCGATACAGCTAGTTGAAGTGGATGGCGCGGTTAAAAATCCCGGTGTCTATCCTTTGCCCGCCAATGGCCGTATTTCAGACATAGTGACAGCCGCTGGTGGTTTAAGTGAGTCGGCATTCACCCTAACAGCAGAATTGGCACGTAACCGCGTTGAAAACGATTTCAGAGTCAGTATTGAACATCTGTCATTTAATGTGCAGCAAGCACTTAGCGGCGATGATGCACAGGATCATATTTTACAGAGCAAAGACCGTATCAATATTCACCACCTTCCGGATTATCAGGAAGAGATGAAAGTGGTGTTGCGCGGTGAGGTAGTGTTTCCTGGGACCTATGTGATCCGCCGCGGCGAGACCATGATGGATGTGATTAAGCGCGCAGGCGGCTTTACCGAGTATGCGCACATCGATGGTAGCGTGTTTACTCGTGCATCTGTGCGAGAGCAGGAGAGTAAATTCCTCACCAAGATTGCATCAGATTTAAGAACAGAGTTAGCTGGAATGAGCTTGCGTAGCGGCTCTGGTCAAGGGCAGCTCGTTGACTATGATCAACTTCAGCAGCTACTGAACGATATTACGACTATCGAACCAGTTGGCCGTATGGTGGTTGATATTCCAGCATTGATGGAAGGGAATAGCGCATTCAATATTGCTTTAGAGCCGGGCGATGAGTTGGTGGTGCCTGCGTTTAGAAATTCTTTGAATGTATTAGGGCAAGTTCAGCTGCCTATTACCCATTTGTATGATGGCCGATTGACCGTAGACGACTATATCGCGCGTAGCGGAGGTTTGAAGAAGCAAGCGGATGATGACCGTATATACGTGATTCGGGCGAACGGTTCGGTGATGATCCCTGAGAAATCATTCTGGTTCAATGGTAGCAGTTCAATGCAACTAGCACCGGGTGACACCATCGTGGTGCCATTAGACGTCGAGTACATGGACAACTTGACGCTTTGGACCAACATCACCCAGATCTTGTACCAGACTGGTGTTGCCGTAGCCGCCGTAGCATCGTTGTAATGCGTTTAGCTCTTTCTCCTTCTCCCCTTTGTGGGAGAAGGCCGGGGTGAGGGGTGTTTGCTTTTAGTTCTAACCCCTTCTCCCCTCGCGGGAGAAGGCTGAGATGAGGGGGGCTTTGCTCCCAGCTTCTAAGATTCATGCTTTTTGTTCCTTCTCCCCTAGTGGGAGAAGGCTAGGATGAGGGGGCGCTTGCTTTTTCCCTCCCCAAAAAACTAATTTACTACGCACATAAACAGCAGATAAAACTGAGCAGATATTTATATGCCAAGCAACAAAACAACACCTGCGCATTCTTCCGCGACAACTTCCCTTCCAAACGGGCAAGAACAGTCGCCGTCATTTCAATCAGGTGCAGCACCATTGAATAACGACAATCAGCCATATGCAGGCCAATACCCAGGCTATATGCCGATGCCCTACATGCAACAACCAGCAGACGATGAAATAGACCTGCGGGAACTGTGGAACGTCATTTGGCGCGGCAAACTGCTAATCATCGCCATCACGGCGATCTTTGCTGTCGGCGCGGTGGCATTCGCCATCAGCAAGCCCAACATCTATAAAGCAGATGCACTGCTCGCCCCCGCCGAAAGTGCTGGCGGCGCCGGCGGCTTGCGCGCTTTGGCTGGGCAGTTTGGTGGGTTAGCAAGCCTAGCAGGGGTTAACCTAGGTGGCGGCGGTGGTGAAGATAAGACAGGGCTGGCCATTAAAGTCCTAAAATCCCGCGCTTTTATTCAATCCTTTATCGAACGTCATGGCTTGCTCGTACCGCTGATGGCTGCGAAATCCTGGAATAAAATGTCCGGCGAGCTTGCCATCGATCCAGAAATCTATGACGTTAAAACTAAAACATGGTTGCGGGACGTCGAACCACCTAAAAAGCCTAAACCGTCTGCTTGGGAAGCGTATGAAGTATTCTCAAAAGAGGTATTAAACGTTGTCCAAGACGAAACCACATTGTTTGTCACTCTGTCCGTTGAACATCACTCCCCCATCGTTGCTAAGCAGTGGGTTGATCTTCTAGTCAAAGATATTAATCAGCATCTCAAAACCGTAGAAACCGATGAAGCTAAACGCAGCATCGCATATCTGGAAGCACAGCTGGAAAAGACCTCAGTGGCTGATATGCAAACCGTGTTCTACCAATTAATTGAAGAACAGACCAAAACAGTGATGCTCGCCGAAGTCAGGGAAGAGTACGTATTCAAGACCGTTGACCCAGCAATTGTTCCAGAAGAAAAGGCCAAGCCTAAACGAGCGCTAATTTGTGTGTTGGGCGTGATGCTCGGTGGCATGCTCGGGGTGATGGTTGTACTTATCAGGAATTTTTCGCGTAAAGATGCTGAAGATTAAACTTAGGTATGTTGAAACATCAGCTGCCTAAGTTGGTTTAAAAAGCCTAAAAATCAAAATCAAAGTCAATATCGTTGGACTCGCCGCTCACCCTGATCCTTTCGAAAATAATCACCTCCCCGAATTTTGCGTAAGGAATGCACGAGGCCGTTTTTATTTGGTTAACCTTTTGATATTTAAGTTTAATCTGATCGTTTAAAGTTTATAAATTAGGATGTTACCGCTCAATGAGAATACTTACCGTCTTTGGAACAAGACCCGAAGCAATAAAAATGGCTCCTCTCGTCCATGCTCTGGCTAAAGACGAACGTTTTGATGCAAAAGTATGTGTAACTGCGCAGCATAGAGAAATGCTAGATCAGGTCTTAGCGCTTTTTGAGATAACTCCCGATTACGATCTTAACCTGATGAAACCAAACCAAGATCTTACCGATGTAACTTGTGGCATCTTAAACGGTTTGAAGCCAGTTTTGGCAGAATTCAACCCCGATTATGTGTTAGTACATGGTGACACAGCCACTACGTTATCAGCGACTTTGGCATCTTATTATCAACAGATAAAGGTAGGCCATGTAGAAGCAGGTTTAAGGACAGGTAACATCAACTCGCCGTGGCCAGAAGAGGGTAATCGAAAGCTTACAGGTGCATTGGCCGAATTGCACTTTGCGCCTACCGATGCTTCAAGAAAAAATCTACTTAACGAAAATGTAGACGCATCTAAGGTGGTTGTTACCGGTAATACGGTCATCGATGCTTTGTTGGATGTGGTTGATAAATTGAAATCAGATACAGAATTGGCAGCAAATCTAAGTGCTAGGTTTAATTTCTTGAATGCCACTCAGCGTCTGGTGCTGATCACTGGGCATAGGCGTGAAAGCTTTGGTGGCGGTTTCGAACGTATCTGTGAGGCCATAGCCTACATGGCGAGTCGCTTTCCATCTGTACAGTTCGTTTATCCTGTTCATCTCAATCCTAACGTCCGGGAGCCTGTAAACCGTCTGCTTAAGAGTCTCGATAACGTGTTTTTAATTGAACCACAGGATTATCTCCCCTTCGTGTACTTAATGAATCGATCCAGTGTCATTCTGACCGACTCGGGAGGGATCCAGGAAGAAGCACCATCGCTGGGCAAACCGGTTCTGGTAATGCGTGAAACAACAGAAAGGCCCGAAGCAGTAGATGCAGGAACGGTAAAGTTGGTTGGTACCGATGTAAGGCAAATAGTTACCGAACTAACAACGCTGTTAACGGATGAAGGCGCATACACAAAAATGAGTGTTGCTCACAACCCTTACGGTGATGGATCTGCCTGTAAACGCATTCTTGAAACGCTCGCTAACTGACCGTTGTTACTGCACGAAAGTTGAACCTGCTTAATGTAAATTAAAGGAAAACCATGTCTTTTGAAACTATATCAGTAGTTGGTCTTGGTTACATTGGTCTGCCGACTGCGGCCATGTTCGCCTCCCGTAAGAAAAAAGTAATCGGTGTTGACGTGAATCAGCATGCTGTAAACACCATTAACAAAGGGCAAATTCATATTGTCGAGCCAGAACTCGATATGATCGTCCATGCTGCGGTTACCCAAGGGTACCTGACTGCGACTACTTTGCCCGCGGTCGCAGATGCCTTTTTGATTGCGGTGCCAACACCGTTCAAGCCATGTAATGAAAGTGAGGTACCTGAGCCTGATCTGGCATATATCGAATCAGCTGCTAATGCGATTGCACCGGTGCTTAAAAAAGGTGACCTGGTTATCCTTGAATCAACTTCACCCGTTGGCGCAACGGAGCAGATGGCCGAATGGTTGGCAGAAGCTCGTTCAGATCTTACTTTCCCACAACAAGCTGGTGAAGATGCCGATATTAATGTCGCGCACTGTCCAGAGCGGGTATTACCTGGGCATGTAGTTCGAGAGTTGGTAGAAAATGACCGAGTAATAGGTGGCATGACAGCAAAATGTTCGGCGAGAAGTGTCGAGCTGTACAAAACATTTGTTCAGGGTGAATGCGTAATAACCAACGCCCGTACAGCAGAAATGGCCAAACTTACCGAGAATGCATCTCGTGATGTTAGCATTGCTTTTGCCAATGAACTGTCACTTATTTGCGACACGCTGAACATAGATGTATGGGAGCTTATTGCACTGGCTAATCGGCATCCAAGGGTAAATATTCTGCAACCCGGTCCTGGCGTTGGCGGCCACTGCATTGCTGTCGATCCGTGGTTTATCGTGTCTAAAACGCCAGCGCTGGCAAAGCTGATCCATACAGCTCGTCAGGTTAATGATAGTAAGCCTGAGTGGGTGGTTGAAAAAGTAAAATTGGCGGTAGCAGAATTTCTACAGTGCAATCCCACTAAAACAGCCGCAGATGTGAAGATCGCTTGCTTTGGTTTGGCGTTTAAACCAGATATTGATGATCTGCGTGAAAGCCCTGCATTAGCCATTGCTATGAGCATTGCAGCTAGCCACCCAGCAACGCTCTATTTTGTCGAGCCTAATATCGAACAGTTACCAAAGCGTGCGGCAGAAAATGCTCAGTTAGTGGCGGTTGATGAAGCGTTTGAAGTGGCTGATATTGCTGTGTTGCTTGTTGATCATGCTGAGTTTAAAGGCTGCAGTGACGTTCCTGAGTCATTGGTGATTATTGATACAAAGGGGATCTGGTGAAAGTGAAAATTCTTGTTACTGGTGGCGCGGGCTTTATCGGTAGCGCTGTTGTACGCCATATCATCGAAAACACAAACGACGCTGTTGTTAATGTCGATAAACTCACCTATGCGGGTAATGTCGAATCTCTGGCGTCAGTTACTGATCATGAACGTTATCACTTTATTCAGGCAGATATTTGTGATGCATTAGCTATGGCTGAGGTTTTTGAAGAATATCAGCCGACTGCGGTTATGCATTTAGCGGCCGAGTCTCATGTTGATCGTTCCATTGATGGCCCAGCTGAATTTATGCAGACCAATATTATGGGCACCTTTACCTTGTTAGAGGCGGCGCGTAGCTACTGGAATACACTCGATGTCGACCACAAAGCCGCTTTCCGTTTTCATCACATTAGCACCGATGAGGTGTATGGTGACTTGCATGGTACGGATGCTCTCTTCACCGAAGAGAACAATTACGAGCCAAGCTCTCCATACTCTGCTTCCAAAGCATCGAGTGATCATCTTGTTCGAGCTTGGCATCGCACTTATGGCCTACCGGTGATTGTTACTAACTGTTCTAACAACTATGGCCCGTATCATTTCCCTGAAAAATTAATCCCCCACATGATCTTGAATGCCTTAGAAGGCAAGCCGTTACCTGTGTATGGAGATGGCAGTCAGGTTCGAGATTGGTTGTATGTAGAAGATCATGCTCGTGCTCTTTACAAAGTTGTTACCGAGGGCGAGGTGGCGGTAACTTATAACATAGGTGGGCATAACGAGCAGAAGAATATTGAGGTAGTGCAAACCATCTGTTCGCTGCTTGAAGAATTGGCTCCCTCTTGCCGTTATTCCCGCGAAGGCGGGAATCCAGATGGTTTTGAGAGTCTGATAACCTATGTTACCGACCGCCCTGGCCACGATGTCCGCTACGCTATTGATGCTTCTAAAATTCAGCGTGAACTGGGCTGGGTTCCTGACGAGAGCTTTGAAAGTGGATTGCGTAAAACAGTAGAGTGGTACTTGAATAATCAGGAGTGGTGCAAAAGAGTGCAAGATGGTTCTTATCAACGCGAGCGCCTTGGAGCATAAAAAATGAAAGGGATAGTTCTTGCAGGCGGCTCCGGTACTCGCCTTTATCCGATTACCAAAGGTGTATCTAAACAGCTGCTTCCAGTGTATGACAAGCCGATGATTTACTATCCAATATCCGTACTTATGTTGGCTGGTATAAGGGACATATTAATAATCACAAGACCCGAAGACCAAGCTGCTTTTATTCGTTTGTTAGGTGATGGTAGTGATTTTGGTATCAATCTTAGCTATGCCATTCAGCCCAGTCCAGACGGTTTAGCACAAGCCTTTATTATTGGTGAAGAGTTTATCGGTAATGATAATGTGTGTTTAGCACTAGGTGATAATATTTTTTATGGGCAAGGCTTTTCCCCAAAGCTAATAAATGCCGCAACCAAAAGACAAGGCGCTACGGTTTTTGGTTATCAAGTTAAGGATCCTGAGCATTTTGGTGTGGTCGAATTTGATAAAAACAAAAAAGCAATTTCTATAGAAGAAAAACCAGTGCGAGCAAAGTCAAATTATGCAGTAACAGGCTTGTATTTCTATGATAATGATGTGGTTGAAATATCTAAACTAATAAAGCCATCAGTACGTGGTGAATTAGAGATTACTTGTGTGAATAACACCTACTTAGAACGTGGAGATTTGAATGTTGAGTTGTTAGGTCGAGGTTTTGCGTGGCTTGATACTGGTAAACATGAATCCCTATTAGAAGCGGGACAATTTGTACAGACAATTGAACATAGACAGGGATTCAAGATTGCTTGTCTAGAAGAAATTTCCTTTAATAATGGTTGGTTAACGGAATTGCAGCTAAAGAGTCTCGCAAAACCTATGTTGAAAAATGGTTATGGCCAGTATTTAATGAGCTTATTGGATTGAGATGGATATTAAATTAAACCAACCTGTAGAACCAGATATAATAAAGCTTACCAATTACTTAAAACAAGTTCATGAAAATGGCTGGTATACTAATTTTGGCCCATTACATCAGAAATTAACTAAAAGGTTAGAAGAGTACTTAGGTGTTGAAAACTTACTGCTTGTTTCCAATGGCACACTTGCGTTACAGGTCGCATATAAAGTACTTAATGTAAAAAAAGCACTAACAACTCCATTCAGTTTTGTAGCTACCGCTAGTTCGTTAATATGGCAGGATGTCGACGTTTCATTTAGTGATGTTGAAAGGTATTCATATAATTTGTGTCCTGAAAAATCTCAGCAAGCGTTAGATGTTGATTCTGAAATAGACACAATTGTAGCTACCCATGTGTATGGAAATCCTTGTGATGTTGCCAAGTTTGAAGATATTGCAAAAAAGAAAAATGTAAGAATTATTTACGATGCCGCTCATGCTTTTGGTGTGAAAATTGAGGGGAAGTCTGTACTGAATTTTGGTGATGCCAGTACGTTAAGTTTTCATGCAACAAAAATTTTTCATACGGTAGAGGGCGGAGCCGTAGTTTTTAAAAATAGAAATGACTACCAGTTAGCGAAGCGTTTAATTAATTTTGGAATAAATTCAGAGGATGGTAAAATAAGAGAGGTAGGAATTAATGCCAAACTTAATGAATACCAGTGTGCCGTAGGGTTAACTCTTCTTGATGAAATTGATGACATTTTAGCTTGCCGCTCTCGCCTAATCAATATATATCGTGATGGACTACGAGATATTGTTGATATGCCTACTTGGGATACGCGATCAAGCTTGAATGGTGCATATATGCCAATCAAATTGTCTAGTAATGAAGAACGTAAGTTTGTCGAGGCTACTCTTAAGAAAAATAATATTCAATCCCGCCATTATTTTTCTCCATCACTGGATCGTGTTTTCAGCGAAAATTTTGTTCACTCTAATGAAAATAGTAACGCTTTGACTGATTCTATACTATGTTTGCCACTACATTTCTATATGACCATTGAAGATGTAAATAGAGTTGTAGCTGTAGTTAAAAAGGCTTTAAAAAAATGAAAGTACTAATTGTATCTGATAATTTTGAGCTTGTAGAGCACTTTAAGTCTGTTGCTAAATGCATTCCCTATGATACAGCCTCATTTAACTATTCTTATAGCGCTATAAACAAAAACCCCAAAAAATTAATAGAACTGGGTATGAGCTTCGTTGACATGAAAGATTGTTCCTCCGTAAGTAAAATAATTGAAAAGTATGATTTGGTTATTTCAGCTCATTGTAAACAAATATTCCCTCCAAATTTAGTTGACTCTATTCGATGTATTAACGTTCACCCTGGATTAAATCCTTATAACAGGGGCTGGTATCCACAAGTATTTTCAATAGTAAATGGTAAGCCAGTTGGTTGTACTATTCATTTAATGGATTCAGAAATTGATCATGGTGCAGTAATTTACCAGCGAAAAGTTGATGTTAATTCTTACGATACGTCATTAGATGTATATAGAAATGTCATCTCAGAGGAAAAATATCTAATATCTAACCATCTACTTGATTTGATCTCAGGGAATTATCCTTGTGAAGAACTAAAAACTGAAGGTAATTATAATAGTATAGAGGATTTTAATGCGTTGAGGAGTCTGGATTTATCTTCAGAAGGCTCATTGGGAGAGCATATTGATTTATTAAGGGCATTAACTCATGGTGACTTCAATAATGCCTATTTTTTAGACGAAAATTCAGAAAAGATCTATATAAAAATATCTCTTAATAAAGAAGTGTTGTAGGTGGTCAATCTTAAGAAAAACATAGTATGTAACTATGTGAGTCAAATATATGTGACAATTATAGGTATAGTGCTGCTTCCTATGTATATAAAGTATATGGGCAGCGAAGCATATGGTTTAATTGGCTTCTTTGCGATGCTACAAGTTTGGTTTAATGTTTTAGACCTAGGGTTAACTCCTACTATTGCTCGTGAAACTGCTCGATATCGTGCTGGTGCCTTATCCAAACTAGAATTCAGTCAGCTATATCGTGCTTTGAGTATGATTTTTTTATCAATAGCTGTAGTAGGTGGTGGCGTTCTATTTTTATTATCAGAGTCAGTGGCAACAAAGTGGCTTAATATAGAAAGCTTGAGTATTTCAGATGTTATTATTGCTGTGCAAGTAATGGCTATAAGCGTAGCGCTTCGCTGGATTACCGGTCTATATCGTGGAGTGGTGTCAGGTTCTGAAGAATTAGTTTGGTTAAGTGGTTTTAACGTAATTGTTGCTACGCTCAGGTTTGTGGGTGTTTTCTTTAGTATGTGGCATTACGGGTTCACACCGATCGTGTTTTTTGTTCATCAGTTTTGTGTTGCTCTGCTCGAAAATACAGGCTTAGCTTTAAAAACAAGAGAATTACTGCCAAGAAAAAAAGATTTAAATGAAAAAATAGGTTGGTCGTTTGAACCAATAAAGCCGACATTAAAATTCTCGCTTACTATTGCATTTACCGCCTCGGTTTGGGTGTTTGTCACTCAAACAGACAAATTAGTATTATCAGGTATTTTATCTCTCGAAGACTATGGTTACTTTACTTTAGCTGTTTTAGTGGCTAATGGCATCATAGTCATCGGTGGGCCAATCAGTAGTGCAATCATGCCGAGAATGGCTCGATTACATGCTGAAAATAAACATACTGAAATGATAAAGGTATATCGGAAAGCAACAAAACTAGTTTCAATAATTGCTGGGACCACTGCTATAACTTTGATTGCAACGGCGAAGCCGTTACTTATCGCGTGGACTGGTGACGAATATTTGGCCTCTCAAGCCGCCCCGATATTGAGATTATATGCAGCAGGTAATCTATTTTTGTCAATCTCTGCATTCTCTTATTATATTCAATATGCCAAGGGTAATTTACGTTATCACTTGATTGGCAACTTAGGTCTGGTTGTTATCTTAATTCCATGTGTCATTTTGGCGGCTGTAAACTTTGGTTCGTTAGGCGCCGGTTATGTCTGGCTAAGTATGAATGCTCTATTTTTCTTATGTTGGGTGGCTTATGTGCATCATAAATTAGAGCCTAATTTACACCTGAAATGGTTGATTAGTGATGTGCTGAAATTGATATTTCCCATAATGTTGTTTGCTACGTTTATTTCATTATGTGCGCCAAAATATTCGCTTTCCAGTCGACTTGAAAATTTGCTTTTTGTCATTATTTTCGGTTGTCTTCTTTTTGGGGGCCCAGTAGCTATTTATGCACGTTTTAAAATCTTGCTTAAAAGAAATAGGAATTCATGTGGAAAGAAATCCCGTTAAAGTTAGTATTTGTGTAATCACGTATAACCACGAGCCCTACATTCGAGAATGTTTGGAAAGTCTAGTTTCGCAGAAAACTGACTTTAATTTTGAGATTATCATTAGAGATGACAAAAGTACTGATGGCACATATCCCATATTGAAAGAGTTTGAAGAGAACTATCCGCAGTTGATTACTGTATTGAAATCAGATGTTAACTTAGGTATGAACCGTAATTTTAGAAAGGTGTTTTCTTCTTCGTCTGGCGATTACATTGCCCTTTGTGAAGGTGATGATTTTTGGCTTAATGAAAAAAAAATTCAGCTACAATATGAACTAGCTAAAAATAACAGTGAAGTGAATTTCTTTATACACGCTTGTCATTCTGTAAACAGTAACTCCCTAAAGATAAAGCAAAACAAAAGGCGTTTTTTTGGTGCTGAGAAGGAGCTATTTTTTGATTGCAACGATATCCTTTCTTACCCGGGGCAATTTGCACCTACAAGTTCGTACTTTATAAGTTCGTCTGAGGTGAAATTATTGCCTAGCTGGTTTGATGATGCACCAATAGGTGATGTTTTTATTGAGCTATATGCAGCAAGGAAAACTGGAGGAATGTACTCACCAGAGATTCTTTCTGCTTATAGAATTGAATCCTTTGGATCTTGGACTGATAAAATGAAGCGCACAGCGCCTAAAGGAAAAATAGCGTATTCAGAAAGGATGATTATTGCAATACGGCGTATGCAAGAGGACTTTCCTTACAATCGAAAGGGAATTGAAAAAAAAATCAACGCTCTTAATTTCTTTGCTTCATTATCATATTTGAGGTTAGGTGATAAAGCTAACTTTAGAAAAAAAATTGTTCCCGTAGATAACACGTATATTTCAAAGTATCATAATTTCCTAGCGCTAGTTAAAGATATTCCAATTGCTCCTCAAGTTGTAATCAGAATGTATGAGTTAGTTAAAAAGATTCAATGGTACTTTAATAAGAGATGATGAGACACTTTGGATTATTTTTCTTATGCTTTTGGTGGGTTTTGTGGCTGACTTTAAGTTACAGTTCTATAAATCCGATAAAATCTCCTTCTACGGAGGTCACTATATTATATTTGATTTCTTTTTTTTCGATTGTGTTAGGCTACTTCTTTGTTATAAAGTTTATAGGTGTTCGTCGAAAGGTTGAAATTGGATTGCAATCTGTCATAAATAATAAGCACATTAATAATAGCTTGTTCCGCTATAGTTATATTTCTTTAGGAGCAATTATCTCATCTCTTTATTACGTTGGTGCCTTCAGTACAAGTTTTAGTGACTATTTTTTTAAGGTGAGAGGAGGTAGTGCAGAAGCCCTTGTATCAGGAAGTGGACTAATTGATTATGGCTTAAAGGTAGTTATTTATCCAATAATGCTAGCTGTGACGTTACTAATATTTAGTAGCCCAGATGGTAAAAAATTCAAGCTTTTGTTGGTTTTGAATATACTATTTTTTTTGCTTTTTTCATATTTTTTTCAAGTCAATTACCCCATGATTCTGTTGTTCGTTATTATTTTTCACTCTCAATTTAATCCATGCGTGTTCACTTCTATATTGAGAGACTTTAGAAAAAGAAGCCTTATCCCATTGGTTCTTTTATGTTTATTAGTCGTTGCTGCAGCATTTAATAGATTTGGTAGTCATGATATTGGAGGGATGCTTTCTCACTATCTAGTTTCATATCATACGCTTGGTTTTGCATTTTTTGATTTTTATTATCAAGAAGATGGAAGTTTGCTGCATGAGCATTCTTTTGGTTTGTCTATGTTGGCGAGTTTTGATTTTATATTTTCATATTTTGTTAATTTCTTTGGCGTTGAATATATCGCATCGTCTACCCAAAATGTCATGAATAATAGCATTCCGATTAATCTTGGTAGGCAAGGTAGCGTTAATTATGGTAATGCTTTTGGAACATATCTTTTTACCTTTTACCGAGATTTTAACTTTGTAGGAGTTTTTTTATATAGTGTTTTATATGGAGCGATACTAGGAGTTACAAACAAAAAATCGATGAGAGGAGATCGTTTTAGCTATTCTTTGTATTTATATTTTATTAGTATGGGAACGATCGGTATGTATGTTAGTCCTCTTGATTATAGTTATTTTTGGATAGTTCCTATAATAATCTTCTGCATTAAGCACAAGTTTAGTTTTTCAAAAAGTGATCGTAGAGGTGTAAGTGATATTTCGAGTACTTCGTAGAACGGTGATGTTCATTAAGAAGAGAAAATTTAGCCATTGCGGTAAAAATGTGATTTTTGATCCTCTTTCATCTGAGTTTTCTTACGGTACAATTAGTCTTGGAAATAACGTCTTTATTGCTCCTCAGGCATGGTTTCGCTCAGATAGAGGCAGGATAGATATTGCAGATGATGTAATGTTTGGTCCGAAAGTTCAGATCTATGGAGGCAATCATATCTTTGATGTAATAGGTAAAAAGATGAATGAGAACCATAAGGATATATATCATCAGGATAAAAATGTCAGTATTGAGCCAGATGTATGGGTCGGAGGTGGCTCTATAATACTATCTGGAGTAACAATTGGGCGCGGCGCTATTATAGGTGCTGGATCGGTTGTAACTAGGAATGTCCCTGCTTATAGCATTGCTGCTGGTAATCCTTGTAGAATAATTAAGCGCAGATTTTCTAATGAAGAAATAAATTTGCATGAGTCGACTTTGAATAAGCGTGGTGTAATTTAGTGAGTAAGATTTTTTTCTTTGGCCGATTCCCTGCGTTTAAAGAAGTCGGTGGAGTGACCACTTTTACTTTTAACTTTGCAAACAAGTTTAAAAGCGAAGGAATCGAAGTTATAGATTTTTACCCTGCCAAAGGAAAAGAAGTTCCAAGGGGAGTAAAAGCCCACTTCATTCTTGGTAATAGGCTGAAAAGATTGGCATCTATTTTTTTCTTTAATTTTTTTAATAAAGGTATCTATTTTTTTAATTTCTCCTCAATAAGATCCTTGTTATTCTTGTTTTTTCTACCAAAAAGAATTAGCTCAACTTGGGTAGCTATATTTCATAATGGGGAGCAATCGCAGAAATACCTTCAAAGTAATCCTTTTGCTCGTCTAATTATGAGAACGACCTTGCGAAAAGTCGATTTTATTGGAGCCCTGTCTGATAGGCAGCGTAAATTTTTTAGTAGAGTAGGAGTGAAGAACGTCTATAGAGTTACGCCATATATTTCATCATGCCGGAAGACTAAGTGTAATATAAAAATTGGAAATTCTGTTGGCGTTACTAGAATACTTGTTTCTGGATTTCCAACAAGAATATACAGGATTCTTGAAACACTTTCTGTTTTTTCAAGGTTGGCAAACGAAGGAATCATATTTGAATTGCATGTTTGTTTGTATGGTTTTGATTCGGATGGTATAAGAGAAGAAATACTACGCAAGGCCGCTCAAATGGATTCTGTTCATCTGCATTCTCACTTGTCTGGGATTGAATTTAATTCGCTTTTAAAAGAAATGGACTTGTACCTTAGGATGAATACAGTTGATAGTTTCGGGCTTGTTGTTGCTGAGGCCATAGAATGTGGTGTCGAAGTTGTTGCTACTGATGTGTGTGAACGACATCCTGGAGTTAATTTAGTTGCTGTCGATGATTTCGAATTAGTATATAAAGAGCTAAAGTTTTATATTGAAAATAAACACTTTTCTGGTGAGTTGTTAATTCAAAAGACTCCTGAAGGATTGGTAAGTTATGAAGAGCTTGTTCGTGTTGTTCAAAAACATAATTCCCTTCTTTATTGATTTTTAAATTTTTTGGTGTTGCTCTCTGGTCAAAGTGAGTTACACTTTATTGCCAATGAAAATAAAATTCATTATCTAACTGATAATAGATTTTCACAGCTTCATAAAATGCGCTGAATGTAGCTTTCTAGATCAAGTAACACGACTTTAATATCTACGGTGTTCTTTCCTATATAGTAGAACCTTTCTAGCTATGGAGGTCATATCCTACAAATATGCCTTGGGTTTGGTGAAGTACGAAAATGAACTCGTGTAAGATATGCCATTCCTCTCATTATGGTACTGAGTTGCTTAAAGGAGTCCATCTCTCATGTTGGATAAATGAACAGGTTATCCACTAATGGTGCTCGAATGAATATCATTCTTACTCAGGGAGCTGTTTAATTATAGCACACCGAAGTGGAGTTAATGCTCAAGGGACCATATGGTCTTTTTTTTCGGCACTTTAAGTGTGTATCTAACTAGTCGTTGGCCTAATGGGTGGCGTGCTTCTCTTTAGGGGCTGCTGCGTCACTAAGCGAGCAAAGGTCGTTGGTAGCAAATGCTAAAGTTTTAGTCGGAGCGGCACTTTACCCGCTTGATTGTAAATGATCCGAATCTGATGGTGTTCGCCTGAAAGTGGCGTTGCCATCCAATCTGTTGCGCCACCAAGCCTAACCACCAAAGCATGATTTCTGCGAGCATGGCTATTAGCAGCAGTACATCGTAACGGCGCGGACAGCGCGAGCGACTATGGCGCAAGCTAAAGCCGTATTTCGGGCTTTTTAAATCGCGGAAGGTTTCTTCTATCTTCATCCGCTTGGCGTACAGTTTGGTGATTTGCACAGCCTTAAACAGCGCTGGCGGTAAGTTGGTTGCCAGCACCAAAGACTCTTTGGCGGAGCGGTGATACAGCTTCTTGGCTGAGTGATTGTTACCTGAGCGGCGAGAACGCTTATCTTTGGATTTATACAGGTATAGCTGACAAGGCATCGGTTTCTTTCTTGCTATCTGTACCGCCCCGATATAGCGGGCTTTGCTGTTAGCTGAGTCGTAAAGGGTTTTGGTCAGTTGCCACTGTTTACCGAGTTGATAACAGACCTTACCACGTAAGCGGCCTAACCAATACCAACCACAACCGGCTACTTCCCGAAACCAGGTGTTGCGATAACCCGCATCAGTGACAATCAGCGGTGTACAAGCTTTAGGTAGCACATAAGCGAGCTCTTTCAGGAACAGGTTATGACTACGGGGCGCGTTATAATCCTTAAACTCAAAAGTGCGCTCATACAGCGTTATCGAGCGTCCTTTCACCGAGACAGAAGCCCGCAATGTCATCATTCGTAACTGCTCCCGCACATCAGCCCAATCCACCAAAACAACCGGCATGGGATTGGCACCACATAACTGCCGCGCGTGCCACTGATATACCGCCAATCGTTCGTTATTCAGATGATGATTGCCCAATAAGCGATCCATCCGTTTAATGTTGTGCTTGGGCGCAACACGCCCCTCAATGTTTCTTCCTAGTTCGGTCAATGACAAGCTGTCGCCATCGAGTAGCGACTGGGTCGCAACCATCAGGGAACTCAGGCGTTTTTTGTGAATTTGCTGACACTGTTGTGCAAGCATTTGGTGTAGAATTTGAATTTTGCGCATCCCGACTGCCTCCGTGCAGGGTGAGATAGGACTTGTTTTTGGCGAAATTAATTAGATCAAACCACGGACTGCGCGTCTACTTTTATGAATTTCCTAGGGATTATGAGAGGATTCGCTAGAGTGAGGTGTTGGTTGGCGTTTAAGTTATGAAGAAAGTTATATGGGTGCTCGTCAGATCGTAAACCAGTCCTAGGCAACGCCCCTGGAACTTGTTTAGTGGCTAAGCGAGAACCGCATCATAATGGTCTCACAGAGGCGGTGGTATTAACCATTGGAAAATGGTCATCGATTTAGAGACTCTTTTAATATATAAAAATAAAATAGAGTAAATCAGAATTTTCAGCTACGTCTGGCTTGATAGGTAGCTTGAAAATTTATTACCTTATAATTTTATTAGAGCGAAACCAGATGGCAAATGATAGTTTAATTAAAAAGATGTTTTCTCTTTCACCTCATATTGAAATGATCGCAAGGAGAATTTATTGGAAGAATGTGAGTTGGTTGTCAAAAAGGGTGAAAAAGAGTAGGGCCAGCCAAAACGAGCTAACTCCTGTTGACTTTTGTAAAATAAAAAATTTTCTTTTATCGAATGGCGTGGATGAAGGAGGGCTATTAGTTGTTCATTCTTCTTATTCACCTTTTAAAGGTAGAGGGAAAACAGCAAACCAAATAGTCGATATGTTAGTTGAAATGGTTGGTGATACAGGCACTGTTGCAATGCCCGCAATGCCAAAGTTTAAAAATTCAGTTAAAGTTGAGGATTATCTTGTTAAAAATAGAGATAATACCGTGTACGAATATGACGTTCAAAAGTCATCGATAAAGACTGGCGTGTTACCTTTATTGCTTCATAAGCGTGATAAATCAATCCGAAGTAGGCACCCTATAAATTCTATGGTCGCTATGGGTCCCCTAGCAGAAGTATTGATGCGAGAGAACTTAACGGGAGATTCACCTCTAGCTTGTGGTGTTAATTCTTCATGGAATTGCTGTGTAGAGCACGATGCTGTAATTGTAGGTTTAGGAACAGACCTAACTCACAGTTTAACAATGATTCATGTTGCTGAAGATATATTAGACGAAAGATGGCCAATAAAACACTGGTACATAGAGAAGACGTTCGTCATAAAGGACCGCGACTTTGAAGAAAAAAGAACACTACGAGAGCGAGCTCCACATTGGGGAGCCCTCCACTTTGGAGAACGTACACTTTGCAGCGACCTCATTAAAGCCGGGCTTTTGAAAACAACGATTATAGATGGGATTACAGTGGAAGTTATTAAGTCGAAAGATCTTATTGAATTTTTGAATAGAAATAATGCTAATGGTTATCCTTATTTTTGGTTGAAGAATGAAATTAGTTAGTGTTATAGCCCGAACTAAGCCTCTGTGTTTTGATCTGGCTGGTAATCTATTGCTGTCAAAATCACATCGAGTGTATATTAAAACTGTTTCTGGTAAGTTGAGTTTTTTATTTGGCTTTAAAGAGTCAAAGTTAAATAAGTTACTCTCGTTTTTTCCTTTGTGGTTTAGGATGAAGCGCTTGGGCGTTATGGCTGCAATTTCAAGTGGAGATGATTTTTTCTTTACACACGGTCGAAAAATTTACCGATATAATATGGAGCATAGGCTTCTTTCTGAAGAGCTTGTTTTCACTCAAGGCCGTGGCCCTTTGAAATTTTGCGAAGTCAAAGGTATTCCTGGGTTTTCTGATTCCATCTGTTTTGGTGAGTATTTTGGAAATCATGAGCGAAAGTCAATTAAAATATTTCAAAGGAAAATTGATGGTGCGTGGTTAAGCCCTTTTAAATTTGAAAATGGGGAGATTAATCACGTTCATGCATTGATCCCTGATGTCACGAATGAATGTATATGGATATTGACTGGAGATTTTGAACACTCCGCTGCTATTTACCAAGCAAGAAATGATTTTCAGGATGTAGAGTTAATTCTAGGTGGAGAACAAAAATTTAGATCTTGCGTGGCTTTTCCTGTTTCTAATGGGATTTTGTATGCAACAGATACACAGATGGAAAATAACAGTATTCGTTTGTTAACCCAAAAGCAAGGACAGTGGGTTTCTGAAAAGTTATTTGATATTAATGGCTCATGTATTTATGGGTGTGAGATAAAAGATTTTTATATTTTTTCAACGTCAACTGAACCATCAGAAAAGAGAAAAGGCTTTTTAAGAAAATTGTTTGATAATAAGCCTGCATCAGGGATTCTTGAAAATAAGTCAGATATTTTAAGCGTTAGGAAGTCAGACTTTGACTTTAAGCTTGTGGCTTCTGTAAATAAAGATGTTTGGCCGTATCGTTTATTTCAATTTGGCACAATTATGTTTCCATCTAACAGTGATAATTCAAATAGGTTGTATGCGTATAATGTTGGTAGTAAGTCTAATGACTTATCAACAGAGTGTTACGATTTATCGGAATGATTTTTTAGTATTTTTAAAGGTTGAATATGAAACAAGTTCTTCAGGATATGGCTAAAGGTGGCTCTACGGTTGTTGAATCGCCAGCTCCTATGGCTTCTCGTGGGCATCTCCTAATTGACACTGCAGTTACCTTAATATCAGCTGGTACTGAGCGAATGCTGGTTGATTTTGGCAAGGCAAACTTGCTTCAAAAAGCAAAGCAACAGCCAGAGAAAGTTAAAATGGTGCTCGAAAAAGTACAAACCGATGGTTTGGCAACCACTGTGGAAGCCGTGCGTTCTAAGCTCGCCGAACCTTTGCCTCTTGGGTATTGCAATGTGGGCATTGTGAATACAGTTGGTTCTGATGTTTCAGGATTTACTGAAGGTGATCGTGTTGTCTCTAATGGGGGCCATGCAGATGTTGTTCGTATTGCTAAGAATCTATGTGCGAAGATCCCTGATAATGTTACCAATGATGAAGCCTCATTTACCGTTGTGGCGAGCATCGGTTTGCAGGGTATTCGCCTAGTTAACCCAACACTAGGTGAGGCTATTGTTGTTACTGGGGTTGGTCTTATTGGTTTACTCACAGTACAGATGCTCTGCGCCCAAGGCTGTCGCGTACTTGCTGTTGATTTTGATGATTCAAAGCTTGAGTTAGCTAAACAATTTGGTGCCGAGATCTGTAACCCAGGTAAGGGCGAAGACCCTGTCGCTGCTGGTATGGCATTTAGCCGTGGGAAAGGGGTTGATGGGGTTATTATTACTGCTTCTACCAAGTCGACAAACCCAGTCACACAAGCTGCGCGTATGTCTCGGCAACGTGGGCGCATCGTTCTTGTAGGTGTTACTGGCTTGGAACTTAACCGCGCTGATTTTTATGAGAAAGAGTTAACCTTTCAAGTCTCATGTGCTTATGGGCCTGGCCGTTATGACCCTGCTTATGAAGATCATGGTCATGATTATCCCTATGGACTGGTCCGCTGGACTGAGCAGCGTAATTTTGAAGCCATTTTGGACCTGCTGGACAATGGCCAACTTGATGTGAAGCCGCTTATTAGTCACCGATTTGAATTTGAGGATGCAGCTTCAGCATATGAGCTGCTTACCAGTGATAAGGCCGCTCTAGGTATTCTCCTTGATTATAGAAGTAAAACCGAAGCACGGCATAACTATTCGCTTGAGCTGGATGCTAATGCCAAGTTTACTGTCGGTAGTCCTGTGGTTGGTTTTGTTGGTGCCGGTAACTATGCCTCGCGTATGCTGATCCCCGCTTTTAAAGAAGCAGGAGCGCAATTGCATAGCATTGCGACCTCCGGCGGAATCAGTGGCGTCACCCATGGAAAAAAAGCTGGGTTTGCCAAAACAACAACAGATACCCAGGCGATGATCGCGGATCCAGAGATCAACACGGTGGCTATTGTTACTCGGCATAATAGCCATGCCGGTTTTGTTGTTGATGCCTTAAATGCTGGGAAGAATGTTTTTGTTGAAAAGCCCCTAGCAATAACGCATGAAGAGTTAGCCAAGGTCAAGTCTACCTATGAAAAGGTTATCGGTTCTGACGCTGCACCTCGGTTGATGGTGGGCTTCAACCGCCGCTTTTCACCACAAGTTCAGAAGATGAAGCAGTTGCTTGGCAGTGTAAAAGAGCCTAAGTCTTTTATTATGACCATGAATGCAGGTGCTATTCCTGCCAACCATTGGACACAAGACCTTGAGGCGGGAGGTGGTCGTATTATTGGTGAAGCGTGCCACTTTATTGATCTGATGCGTTTTCTGGCCGATTCTGAGATTGTATCGGTGCAGGCAAGGCGTATGGGTAACGCAGATGGTGTTGATGTTACTGAAGACAAAGCAGCAATTATTCTTGGCTTTGCCGATGGCTCTTTTGGCACAATTCATTATTTAGCCAATGGTGCAGCCAGCTTTCCCAAAGAACGGGTTGAGGTGTTTACTGCTGGTCGAGTATTACAACTAGATAACTTCCGCAAGCTTAAGGGCTTTGGCTGGCCGGGGTTTAAGAAATTGAATCTTTGGAAGCAGGATAAGGGGCAGAATAGCTGCGCTGCTGAGTTTTTAACCGCGATTAAGAATGGATCGGCGTCGCCAATTTCTGCTGAAGAGCTGTTTGAGGTGGCGAAGGTCACTATTGATGTGGCTGAGCAACTTCGTAAACAATAATGAATTTTAAGTTAAAAGCTCGAACAGCACTCGCGTTGGGGTTGCCTAACCTGTGGCGGGTGCTAGTTTACCGCCTTGGGGTTAAGGTCGGATATAATCCGGTAAAAAGAATCACCTCAATGATCCCTGTCGGTGATTTTTTTTCTGTCCCAGATAGAACTGCTCATGCTGAGCTTATTGCCAACGAGCAATGGAGTCGGCAACAGCTCTATTTTGGCTGGCATCAGGTGTCTGATGACGGTGTTCCAAGCTGGCACCGTAATGTTTTTGCCGGTTTGTGTATTCGTGAACCGCTTCAACCCTGGTGGCAGTTAGCTGATTTTGACCCTGAACTGGGCGATATTAAAGCAGTCTGGGAAGCTTCGCGCTTTGATTGGGTGCTCTCTTTTGCTCAGTCCGCCGTAAAGGGTGACAATAGTTCTATCGAGAAGCTGAATTATTGGTTAGCAGATTGGGTCACGAATAATCCTCCCTATCTGGGGGTAAACTGGAAGTGTGGACAGGAAGCGTCTATTCGGGTGATGCACCTTTCGATGGCCTCGCTTATTCTGGGGCAGATTGATACGCCCCCAACAGCTTTGAAAGCTCTGATCAAAACTCACCTTAAACGTATTGCACCCACGATATCCTATGCTATGGCGCAGGATAATAATCACGGTACGTCAGAGGCTGCAGCTCTTTATATGGGAGGGAGCTGGCTCGTTGCGTTGGGGGATGTCGATGCAAAGAGTTGGTATAGAACAGGGCGTAAGTGGTTGGAAAACCGAGCCAAGAGATTAATTGAGGACGATGGCAGCTTTAGTCAGTATTCAGTAACCTATCATCGTGTCATGCTCGATACATACTCCATGGTTGAGACTTGGCGGGATAAGCTGGGGTTACCTGAATTTAGCCAAATTCTATATACAAAGCTGGCAGGTGCAGCAAATTGGCTTTATCAGTTTACCTGTATTGAATCTGGCGATGCGGCTAATATTGGGGCTAATGATGGGGCGAGATTACTTCCATTGACCAATACGGATTATCGAGACTTCAGGCCATCTGTTCAACTTGCTGCGATGCTGTTTTTGGGTAAGCGGGCTTATCATAATAGGGGGCTGTGGGATCAACCCTTGTATTGGTTGGGGCTGGCTGTGCCAGAGCAGACATTGCCGGCACAAGAGTCTCTGCAGTTTAAATGTGGAGGTTATTCGTTACTTCGTAGCGGAGATGCCCTGGCAATCCTTAACTACCCGTGTTTTAAGTTTCGGCCAAGTCAGCCAGATGCCCTGCATCTGGATTTTTGGCAGGGCGGTGAGAATTTGCTGCGAGATGCTGGAACCTATAGTTATAATTCAGGCGAAGAAAATAACCGTTATTTTGGCGGAACAATTAGCCATAATACGGTTGAGTTTGATGATCGTGATCAGATGCCTCGTCTGAGTAGATTTTTATTGGGGGCATGGCTTAAAGCAAAAGGTGTTATACCTGTGACTGTTGATAGTAAAAAAATTGAAGCAACAGCGGGTTATGCCGATAGCTATGGCGCCACACATAGGCGGCAAGTGAGTTTAACGCCTCATCTACTCCGCGTAGAAGATTCAGTCGCTGGGTTTAAGGAGAAAGCTGTTTTACGTTGGCGGCTAAAGCCCGGTGAATGGCTGCTTACTGAAAATAGGTTAACGCTTGGTAGTAAGGTGTTGAGTCTGTCGGCTGATATAAAAATTGATAGAATTGCTTTAATCGAAGGGTGGGAATCTCGCTACTACTTTTTAAAAACCAAGGTGCCGGTTCTTGAATTAGAAGTAAGCCAGCCTGGACGATTGATAACGGAATATAAATACAGATAATGAAAGTACTTTATTTTCACCAGCATTTTTCCACGCCGAAGGGCTCCGCAGGGATCCGCTCTTATGAGATGGCTCGGCGACTTATCCATCACGGTCATGAGGTTACCATGGTCTGTGGTAGCTATGGTGGAGGTAAAACCGGGCTGGATGGTGATTTTGTCCGTGGTCGTCGAGAGGGCATTGTTGACGGTATTAATATAATAGAATTTGACCTTGCTTACTCAAACCGTGACGGTTTGTTTAAGCGAAGTTGGCTGTTTTTCAAGTTTGCTTTGCGCAGCGTAAGGTTAGCTCTAGGATTAAGATATGATGTTGTGTTTGCTACCACGACACCCTTGACCGCAGGCATACCTGGTATAGCTGCCCGTTGGTTGCGCGGTAAGCCCTTTGTATTTGAGGTGCGGGACTTATGGCCCGAGCTACCGAAAGCTATGGGTGTTATTAAAAGTCCGGTAGTACTAGGACTTATGTCTTTTCTTGAGTGGGCTTCTTATCGCTCAGCGACACGCTGTATTGGTTTGTCTCCTGGTATTGTGGAGGGGATACATCGACGTGGTGTCGCATCAGATAACATAACACTTGTCCCAAATGGCTGTGATCTTGATATTTTTTCAGGCGATAATGAGCCTTGGCGACCCGATTGTGTTGAAGAGAATGACTTGATGGCCGTGTTTACAGGTACCCATGGTCAGGCCAATGGGCTAGATGCTGCATTGGATGCGGCGAAAGTGCTAAAAGCGCGTGAGCAAGACAATGTGAAATTCGTTTTGGTTGGCCAGGGGAAGATGAAGCCAGCCTTGGAAGCAAGAGCTAAGCGTGAAGGGTTGGATAATGTTGTGTTCCACTCACCTGTCAATAAGCATAAGTTGGCAGGGTTAATGGCTAGCGCAGATATTGGCATGCAGCTGTTAGCAAATGTACCTGCATTCTATTATGGAACATCACCAAACAAGTTTTTTGACTATATCGCCGCTGGCTTACCCGTGTTGAATAACTACCCTGGGTGGTTGGCGGAAATGATACAAAGTAACGGTTGTGGTTACTCTGTTCCGCCAGAAGAGCCGGAGGCTTTCGCCGATGCTTTACAAGACGCAGTAAAGAATGGCGATAAATTGAAGTTGATGGGGGTTAAGTCAAGAGCCTTGGCTGAATCTGATTTCAACCGGAAACAGTTGGCTGATTGCTGGGTTGGTTGGGTAACTGGAGCGCTCAATGAAACGGCTGTTTGATATTGTGATGGCCGGTATAGCCCTGCTTTTGCTCGCTCCGGTAATTTTTATTGTCAGCCAGAAAATAGCTAAAAATCTAGGCAAGCCTGTACTATTCCGACAGAAGCGGCCAGGCTTAAACGGCCGAGTATTTGAGATGATAAAATTCCGTAGCATGCGCGATGAGACAGATAGTTCGGGGAAAGTGCTACCCGACAGCGAGCGTCTAACTCCCTTCGGTGAAAAATTGAGGAGTTCTAGCCTAGACGAGTTACCAGGGCTATGGAATGTACTAAAAGGGGACATGAGCCTAGTTGGACCTAGGCCCCTACTGGTCGAATACCTTCCACTTTACTCTGCTGAGCAGGCCAAGCGCCATGATGTGAGGCCGGGAATCACTGGCTGGGCACAGGTTAATGGACGCAATGCTATTAGCTGGGATGATAAATTTAGGCTTGATACTTGGTATGTTGAAAATCAAAGCTTCTGGTTGGATTTGAGGATATTGTTTTTAACGGTAAAGAAGGTCTTTATCCGTGAAGGCATTAATGCCGAGGGGCATGCGACGATGTCTCGATTTACAGGGAATGAAAATGAAAAATAAACTAATAGGAATTTATGGCGCAAGCGGTTTTGGACGCGAGGTTCTCCCCCTGGTTAGAGAAAAATCAAATGAAAAAATTGAAATTAAGTTTATTGATGATGGTTGTCTTGATAAAGAGTTGAATGAAGTTGAAGTTGTCTCATACGAGAAATTTTTAGCGAACCCTATTGCCGATAAAAGTGCGGTTGTTGCAATTGCAGATAGTAATATTAGGAAGAAATTGCTGGAACGTTTGGAGCGAGACGGTATATCAATTCCTAGCATCACTGCTGCAAATAATGTTGTCCTTGATTTTAATGAACTTGGTGAAGGCTCAATTTTATGCCCATTCACTACAATAACTTCCAATGCGGTAATAGGTAAAGGGTTCCAAGCTAACATATATAGCTATGTTGCTCATGACTGCGTGCTTGGTGACTATGTTACTTTCGCGCCAGGTGTTAAGTGTAACGGAAATGTCCATATTGATGATCATGCTTATATAGGTACAGGAGCTATCATCAAACAGGGTACTCCAGATAAACCACTCGTGATTGGCGAAGGCGCAGTTGTTGGCATGGGGGCGGTAGTTACAAAAAGTGTCAAGCCTGGTGATGTTGTTTTTGGTGTGCCGGCTAAGTCGATTAAGAGAGCAAGTAAATGAAAAAAATAACGTTAGGCGTACCGTTTGATAAAATTGAAATAGGTATGTCGACTTCGTACTCTCAAACTATCACTGACGTAGATGTTAAAAATTTTGCCGGTTTATCTGGGGATCACAATCCTGTTCACGTAGATGACGTATTTGCGGAAGAATCACGTTTCAAAAAAAGAATCGCTCATGGGCTTATCTCTGGTAGTTTCTTTTCTGCTTTATTTGGTACAAGACTCCCTGGGCCTGGCTGTGTATATGTTTCTCAATCATTTAATTTTAAAAGGCCTGTATATCTTGGAGATACTGTCACAGCGAAAGCGGTTGTCACTGCTATTGATTCAAAAAAACGCCGTGTTTTCTTTGACACAATTTGCCAAGTTCGCAACAAAACTGTCATTGATGGTACAGCAGAGCTTTATGTTCCATAAAGAGAGGGGACTATGCTGAATTCCTCGTTATCACCATGGCCTTCTTTTACTCAAGAAGAGGTGGATGCAGTCAGTCGCGTGCTATTGTCGAATAAAGTCAATTATTGGACTGGCGGTGAGTGTCGCGAGTTTGAAAAAGACTTCGCCGTGTGGATTGATTGTAAATATGCAGTGGCGCTGGCCAATGGCACTGTAGCCCTTGATTTAGCTCTTAAGGCAGTTGGCGTCGGCGACGGGGATGATGTGGTAACTACACCTCGTACTTTTCTTGCTTCTGCATCATCTATTGTTACAGCTGGAGCCAACCCTGTTTTTGCTGATGTTGACCTTAATAGTCAAAATATCACTGCGCAATCTATCGAAGACGTTTTAACTCCGCGGACTAAAGCGGTAATAGTAGTTCACCTTGCGGGTATGCCTGCAGATATGGATGCTATAATGGCCTTGTCTGTTAAGTATGGCTTTTATGTTATTGAAGACTGTGCCCAGGCTCATGGAGCTAGGTACAAAGGTAAGTCTGTCGGGACTATTGGTCATATCGGTGCTTGGTCGTTCTGTCAGGATAAAATCATGACAACCGGTGGCGAGGGCGGCATGGTAACGACTAATGACAAAGGCCTTTGGTCTAAGATGTGGAGTTATAAAGACCACGGAAAAAGTCACGAAGCCATTTATGAGCGTCAACATCCTCCTGGGTTTCGTTGGTTGCATGAGAGTTTCGGTACTAATTGGCGTATGACCGAGATGCAGGCTGTAATTGGCCGCATTCAATTGAAACGCATGGCGGGCTGGACAAAGAAACGTAAAGAAAATGCGATTGCAATTGGCGACGTTGCCGCAAAATTTCCTTGTATTCGAAGGGTTGAGGTTCCTTTGGATGTAGAGCATGCTTTTTACAAATTTTACCTTTTTGTTAACCGTGAAATGCTAGCTGATGGATGGGAGCGAGACCGTATTGTTAATGAAGTAAATGCATTGGGTGTGCCTTGTTTTCAGGGGAGCTGCTCTGAAGTCTATTTAGAAAAAGCTTTTGATGGTACTCCGTGGCGCCCGCTTGAGAGGTTGAAGAATGCTAAAGAGCTTGGTGACACCAGTTTGATGTTTTTAGTTCACCCAACATTAACCAGTACTGAGATAGATAAAACGTGTAATGTTCTTAACGAAGTTTTTAAACAGGCTTCACTGTGACCTAAAGATTATCAATGATGAAATTTTCCGAATCTGTATTTGGTTTGCCAAGGCGATATAAACGCTTGGTTAGCCTAGTTATCGATACCTGTTTTGTCGCAGTCGCTTTTTGGGCTGCCTTTTTCGTGCGTATGTCTAGCTTTGAGCCTGTTTTTTCTACCGAAAATTGGCTTATTTTAGTAATGTCGTTGCCATTTACCCTAATTGTGTTTATTAAAAGTGGTTTATATCGCGCTATTCTGCGTTATCTGAGCTTCCATGCGCTGTTCGTAATTGCAATGTGTACGCTCGCTTCAGCAATTCAATTAGCGTTGGTTGCATTCTATCTTGATACTAGTTTCCCTCGTACCGTCCCAATAATATATGCAGCTTTTTTAGGTATACTTATTGGGGGGGCTAGGCTTGTTATTAGGGCTTTAGTTAGTCGAGATGTGGCTAAATTACAGGAGCCGGTTATTATTTACGGTGCGGGAGGTGCTGGCCGTCAGTTATGCATTGCGTTGCGCTATAGTCATGAATATGCGGCAGTATCATTTATTGATGATGATAAAACCTTGGTAGGTACTGTTATTCAAGGGTTGAAGGTAGTTGAACCTGATAATTTAACGCGGCTTGTATCTAAATATAAAGTTAAAAAAGTTTTACTCGCACTACCTAGGGCAAGTCGAAAGCGTAGAAAAGAGATCATTAATAACATAGCACCGCTTTCGGTCGAAGTTCTCACTGTCCCCAATATGCCAGATATTGTGAGTGGAAAAGCTAAGATTGATGAGTTGCGGGATGTCCCTATCGATGATCTGCTAGGCCGAGAGCCGGTTGCGCCTCAACGATCTTTAATGTCAGCTGATATTACTGGAAAGAGTGTCTTGGTGACAGGTGCAGGTGGTTCTATCGGATCTGAGTTGTGTAAGCAGATCGTGTTGCAGAAGCCAAAACAACTTGTTTTGTTTGAACTATCTGAGTTCGGACTTTATAAGATTGATAGAGAACTTAGCGCACTTGCTGAACTAGAGGGTATTGAGTTAGATATAATTCCATTATTAGGCTCCGTTCAGCGTAAGAATCGCTTACTTACGGTGATGTCAGCCTTTGGCATACAAACGGTATATCATGCCGCAGCGTATAAACATGTTCCTCTTGTAGAATATAATGTAGTGGAAGGGGTTCGAAATAATGTTTTTGGTACGTTATTTGCCGCTGAAGCAGCATTTGAATGTGGAGTTGAGACTTTTGTATTGATTTCTACTGACAAAGCTGTTCGCCCAACCAATGTTATGGGTACAACAAAACGTCTAGCAGAGCTTGTTCTCCAGGCACTTGCTAACCGAGACAGTTCCACACGGTTTTGTATGGTGCGTTTCGGCAATGTATTAGGTTCTTCAGGATCGGTTATACCCCTTTTTAAACGCCAAATTGCCTCCGGTGGCCCCATTACTGTGACGCACCCTGATATTATTCGATACTTTATGACAATACCCGAGGCCGCTCAGTTAGTCATCCAGGCTGGTGCAATGGGTAAGGGCGGAGATGTCTTTGTTTTGGATATGGGGGAACCTGTCAAGATTGTTGACCTTGCGAAGAATTTAGTGAATTTATCGGGATTACAGGTTCGCGATAAAGAGACTCTAGAAGGAGATATTGAAATTAAGTATACCGGTCTTAGGCCGGGCGAAAAGCTTTATGAAGAACTGCTCATCGGAGATAACGTTAGTAGTACAGCGCATGAACGTATTATGACTGCTGACGAGGTGTATCTTTGGTGGGATGAGTTAGAAGCGGTGTTAGCTAAACTTGATCGAGCCTGCCACAACTTTGATCATGAAGCCATTCGAGAATTGTTGCTGAAAGTTCCTGCGGGCTTTGAACCTACTGATGGTATAGGTGATCTCGTCTGGGCTGCTAAGAACTCTCAAGCAAAGAAAGTGAATGGTATACATGGCGGTGTAGGCGAGAGCCCCGCAGCGTAGGGTTTGTGTTCATCTGTAAGTTTCTGGAAAATTTCCTATCAGGATGCATGAAGCCAATTCGATTGCTGTATATAGCCCTTTGTATCCGCCAGTCTGGATGAAAAAATCTGGATTATTTCGAAGCCCTTTGTCCAAGTTGATAACCTATACCGTAGCCCGTTTCCGGATGGTGTTAGTTTTAAGATGATGTTGGCATCTGGAGAACGAGAGCTGGTGGCGTGCTGTGATGGATGGTTCCTATCGAGATTGGGGTGAGATGCAGTATCGTTAGTTGTTGTTATTGATAATTGCTCGGCCTCTTCGTACAGATTATTTTCGTTGAGTGTGGAGATTTTGTTGTGCTTTAGCGCCCCCCTTACTCTAACCTTCTACTTTTTGAGAGGGGGCTAATTTTGTGCAACCGGAACATAGGTAACATTTTAAACCGGCAACATGGGTTACACCTTTTCAAAGGTTGAGCAACGCCATTCGGTCAGTTGCTCAATCTGCATCGTCCGTTCATTCAATCGCCCAATACGTTGAAAGCGGTAGTAGATATCCCACAAGTGGTTATCTGTCTGTAATAGCCCAACCCGGCTTTTCGCCAGCAGCTCGGACACATACAGTTTCTCATTCAACCACCTCATCTCACCGTTGTGTCGAATGCTCCGCACTGTCATGGTTGGCTCATATTCTGGCGGCAATATCAGCGATGAATAGGCCCTGTTCGATGGCACATAGACACTCGCTGGTGTTTGCCTCTCAAGCCCTTCATGACTGCGTAGCTCATTGTACTCCTCAACAAACCGGTCAAACCGCGTTGCTGTTGGAGCAAGCTATAGCCAGGGGGGTTACAGACCGCCTCTTTCAGACTGCGGAGCATACGCTCATGGCGGCCATTTTGTTGTGGCCTACCCGGTTTTATCCGCTCTGGCCGAACACCCTGGTCAATCCACATCTTGGACAACTGGCTTAGGCCGCCTAGGCTTCTTGACGCAAACGGTACGCCGTTGTCTGTTCGGATGGTATCCGGTAAACCGTATTCCCTGAACACCCACTCAAACCACACACAAACATCCTGATATCGAATGCTGGGTAAGCTGCGACAAGCCAGCAGATAGCGACTGTAGTTATCGGTAATGGTCAGCGGATAACAGCGCTGCTTATTATCCAAACGAAAGTCGCCTTTATAGTCGGCACTCCAGCATTGGTTACTCTGCTTATATTCAGAAAAGGGCAACCCATCTGCCGAGACTTTGCGTTTCACTCGCCGCTTCTTTACCAGGCCAAACCGCTTGAGTATCTCACCCGCGGTGCTGTCTGCTGGCCAACGACTGTCCGGTTGTTCTTGCCTGAGCAAATCAATCAGCTTCTTCGGGCCCCAACCGGGAAAACGTCGCTTGGCATCTATCAACGCCGCGACGACAACATCATCCGTTGCATGCGGACAACGCTTTGGTGCCCTTGACCGCTCAGCTAATCCCTTAGGGCCTTGCGCTTCATAACGGCTTACCCACTTGTGTATCGTTTTACGACTAACCCCATAGGCAGATGCCAACGAGGTTATCGTCATGCCACCTTTCAGGTAAGCACCGATAACTTCTATCTTTTGGTCCATAACACAGGTCTCAATCCAAGGCATGGGCAAGTCCTCCTTACCCATGCAGCTTATGTGTAACCTATGTCCCTAGTTTGTTTAGTTACCTATCCTGCCGGTTTGTATAAAAATTGGGAGCGAAGGCTGGCGATCTTTCGGCGGTGGAGTTTTTTCTCTTAGCCTCTTCTCCTTGGGGAGAAGATTGAGATGAGGGATCTTTATTGTCACGATGCTTTTTTGCTTGTTGTGTTTCTTCGTTTTTTGCAAAGAAGATTAAAACACTCTCACTTGAGCCCGCTTCCCATGGCTCGGGGTTAACGACAAAATGCTCTTCAATCTTTGGCCTTGGGTTGTCGTTCGTTGCCTAAAAGGCTGGCACCGTTTGTTGCGGGTCACACCATCATAATAATACTTAGCTTTCAGCGGTGAGGTTGTTTTTAACTCTTTTGGGGGTCTGTTAAGCTGTAGAAAATTATTTCAGCCTTCAAGTTGGCTAACTAAACGGTCTATAGAGAATTTATGATAACCCCCGTGATTATGGCTGGAGGCTCCGGTACGCGTCTCTGGCCGCTTTCCCGCTTGCTTTACCCAAAGCAATTTCTCTCGTTGGTGAGTGATAACTCTATGTTGCAGGAGACTGTTGCTAGGTTAGGTTCGCTTGACGTTACCGAACCAGTGACTATTTGTAACGAAGAGCATCGTTTTATCGTTGCAGAACAGCTAAGAACTATCGGTGATCTTGGTACGATAGTGCTTGAGCCTGCGGGCAGAAATACTGCGCCAGCAATTGCGTTGGCAGCAAATATCGTGGCCAATCTTAATGCAGGCAAAGATCCGATACTCTTAGTGTTGGCAGCAGATCATGCGATTGAGGATGAAGCTGAGTTTACCCAAGTGATTGAACAAGCGCTTCCGCTAGCAGAGCAGGGTAAGCTAGTGACATTTGGTATTGTGCCTAAGTCCGCTCATACCGGTTATGGCTATATAAAACGCGGTGATATGCTTGATGCTGGTTTTTTAGTCGATCAATTCGTTGAGAAACCTAATGGCGATACGGCTCAGCAGTATCTTGATAGCGGCGAATACTATTGGAACAGCGGTATGTTTCTTTTTAAAGCCAGCCGCTACCTTGAAGAGTTAAACGCTCTTCGCCCTGATATCGCCGCTGCCTGTGAAGCGTCCTTAAACAACGTAACGAAAGATCTCGACTTTGTTCGTGTCGATAAAGAAGAGTTTTTGAAATGTCCAGATGAGTCGATTGACTACGCCGTGATGGAAAGCACTAAGGACGCAGTGGTTGTGCCTCTCGATGCTGGGTGGAATGACATTGGTTCGTGGTCGGCACTATGGGAAGTGGATAAAAAGTGTGCCAATGGTAATGCAGTTAAAGGCGACGTCATCCTTCACGACACTAAAAATTGTTTAATTCATGGCCTGTCCGAAAATGAAGGCCAGCGTCTGGTGGCTACGGTTGGCTTAGAAGATATCGTTATTGTTGATACCAAAGATGCCGTCATGGTTGCACATAAAGATAAAGTGCAAGAGGTTAAACAGATTGTTGAAACGCTTAAGGCGCAAGGACGTTCTGAATTTAAGCTGCATCGAGAAGTATATCGTCCATGGGGTAAGTATGACTCTATTGATAACGGCGGACGTTATCAGGTGAAGCATATTACCGTGAAGCCTGGCGGCAAGCTGAGTGTGCAGATGCATCATCACCGTGCCGAGCATTGGATCGTCGTGTCAGGCACTGCGCAAGTGACAAATGGCGACAAAACAATATTGTTGACGGAAAACGAGTCAACTTACATTCCTGTTGGCGTTGTTCACGCACTGGAAAACCCTGGTAAGTTGCCATTAGAGCTGATTGAAGTGCAGTCGGGTTCGTACCTTGGTGAAGATGATATTGTGCGCTTTGAAGATCGTTACGGCAGAATCGACGATTAAATTAGTTCAGGGAAGTGGTTGTCTGTCGCTGTTTGTGCTGAGTTTACTGAAGCCTGCTTTATGACTGACTTTTCTTCATTGTTATAGGTTTATGAATGTTTATCAGCTCAAAAGTTATTGCCGATAGTGGTGTTGCCTTTGGTACCAGTGGTGCTCGTGGCTTAGTCACGCAGTTCACGCCTGAGGTCTGTGCCGCGTTTACCCATAGTTTTGTGTCGGTGATGCAGGCCTCATTTGCATTTGATCGGATAATGATCGCGATTGATAACCGCCCAAGTAGTTATGCCATGGCGATGGCCTGTGTTGAAGCCCTGCAGCAGCGAGGAATCACGGTGACCTATTATGGCGTTGTTCCTACACCGGCGCTGGCTTATGTTGCGATGCAAGACGATGTGCCAGCCATCATGGTGACCGGTAGTCACATTCCGTTTGACCGCAATGGGCTTAAGTTTTATCGCCCTGATGGCGAGATAAGTAAGTCAGATGAGCAATCTATCCTCGCGGCCGAAGTGCAATTTGATGAATTGGCTGACTTGCCTCAGTTAGAGACAGACCCTCGCGCCGCTAACGACTACCTCGCCCGTTACACATCGCTGTTTGATTCACCTTGGTTGACCGGCAAGCGGATCGGTATTTATGAGCACTCCAGTGCTGGTCGGGATCTGTATGCGGATCTGTTTACCCTGTTGGGCGCAGAGGTGGTGTCGCTTGAACGTAGCGACCAGTTTGTGCCTATTGATACCGAAGCAGTGTCTGATACTGATCGCGCAAAGGCGAAGGCATGGTTGGCGCAATATCAGTTTGATGCGATTTTCTCTACGGATGGCGATGGTGATAGGCCACTGATTGCCGATGAGAAAGGAGAATGGTTACGTGGCGATATTCTCGGGCTACTGTGTGCTAAGGCGTTAAATGTCCAGGCGCTGGCGGTGCCGGTGAGCTGTAATACTGCGATTGAATCCAGTGGCGCGTTTGCAAAAGTTTCTCGTACTAAGATCGGTTCCCCCTATGTAATTGCTGAATTTGCTAGCCTTGTTGATGGTTATACTGGAGTGGCAGGATTTGAAGCTAACGGTGGTTTTTTGCTTGGCAGTGATGTTGAGCTGAATGGTAAGCCGCTAAGCGCACTGCCGACCCGTGATGCGGTATTGCCAGCCATTATGCTGTTGGCTGCGGCTGCTGATCAGCCTATTTCGACTCTGATTGATACGTTACCTAAGCGGGTTACCCACAGTGATCGCATTCAAGGCTTCGCCACAGAAAAAAGCCAGGCGATTATTGCTCAGGGAAAAGCGGATCCTTTAGCGTTGCTGGCTAAATTTGGTTTTGCTGATGTTGCCTTGGCTGAGATCGATGATACCGATGGCCTGCGCATGACCTTCGCCGACGGCCGTATTGTTCATCTGCGGCCATCTGGCAATGCGCCTGAGCTGAGGTGTTATGCTGAAGCGGATAGTCTTGCCCTTGCCAGAGAGTGTGTAGAGCAAACTCTTGAGAAAGTGCAGACGTTATAGTGTGCTAACTACAGATGCACTGTGATAATGCTTACGCGCGATATGTGTAGTTAGAATGAAGGAGCGGTGATTTCCGCTCTTTTTTTATTTATAGCCGTACTGTTTAAACATATCGGCGTAGTGTTGCCAGAGCTTTGGATCGCTGCTTGGCCTGCATTGTTACCCATGTTGCCGGTTTAAGTTGTTAACTATGGTCCGGCGATACAGATCCCTTCTCCGTTGGCGGAAGAGGCAAGGATGAGGGGGACTGTTAAGCACGTGGTGTTTTGTTGCTTGTTGTGGCTCTTTGTCTGTTGTAGAGAACAATCAAAATATCCCTCACCCCAACCCTTTCTTCTTGGAGAGGGGGCTAACAGCATAAGCGATGATTGTGCATTGCAAATTCAGCTTAGCTTCAGCTGTCTTGGTTCTTGGTTCCTTCTCCCCTGGCGGGAGAAGGCTAGGATGAGGGGGGCTTGATCCCTTCTCCCTTGGCGGGAGAATGTTTGGATGAGGGGGATCTTTGCTTTGGGGTGTTGTTGTCTCTGCTCGTTGTTTATACTGCAATTATTGTCAACTAATCGAAGTTCAGGGGATATGTCGCCTAAGCCGCTGCTAGACCAAGCCTTGTTAGTGAAATCCTTACTTGAATATCAGCCAGATACTCAATTTATTTATCTGTTTGGGTCATTTGCGAAAGAGCAGCAGTCGGCGTCCAGTGATGTTGACGTTGCGGTGATGACGGTGAGTGCTCTTGATAATTTAGTGCGTTGGGAGCTCGCCCAAAAACTTGCGAAACAGCTACAAAGAGACGTTGACCTGATTGATTTAAAGCAGTGTTCCACCGTGCTGCGAATGCAGGTGATCACGGAAGGAAAAGTAATATATGACCCCAAAGGCCTTAGTGGCGCATTTGATACTACGACTGTGAGTATGTATCAGCACCTTCAAGAAGGTCGACAGGCGATTGTTAATGATTTCGTTTTGGACTCAACTAATGGATGATGTGATCGTAAATAAAGCGGCAACAATCAAGCGTTGCTTGAACCGTATTGACGAGGAGTTTCAAAACGATCCGCAGCAGTTTCGTGCTAATTTTACTAAGCAGGATTCGGTGGTGTTGAACTTACAAAGAGCATGTGAAGCTGCCATCGATATTGCTAATCGCTATATTCGACTTCAGCATTTGGGGATCCCCCAAAGCGCGAGAGACTCTTTTGGGATTTTGGCGCAGCACAAAGTGATATCCGACTCGCTTTGTGATGGTTTACAGAGGATGGTGGCACTTAGAAATATTGCAGTGCATGACTATCAAACGCTCAATATCGAGATCGTCATCAGTGTTGTAGAGAAGCATCTAGGCGACTTTACCGAGTTGGTTCAAGTGATGATGAAGCGCATCTAGCATTTAACCGCGATTTGGTATCATGGCCGTTTATGAATTGATGGTGTCGGTTAATTCTATTTTACTCGCCTGTGATTTTTACTTCGTTTCTTAGCTGCATAATGACCTCCTGATATGGTTTCGCCTTGACCTTGAGTGGTGGGGCTGATGAGGAGATATCGGTCTGATCTATATTTTATACTTTGATCCAGTTCACAAATGAGAGACAATTGGTATCAACTATAAGGTTGGTAAGCGTAAAACCATCTGTCGCCTTTTTTAGCTTTGCATCGCTAATGTATTGAGCTTACTGACTTAGCGAAATTTCCTCTTAATCTTTGGCAAATTGCGTAATGGAGTGCCTAAATGAAAATTGCTGTTGCCGGAACCGGATATGTCGGGCTGTCAAACGCGGTGTTGTTAGCTCAACACAATGAAGTCGTTGCGGTCGATCTAGTGAAAGAAAAGGTTGATCTGATTAATGATCGCCGTTCACCCATTGTTGATGTTGAAATTGAAGATTTCCTCGCTAATAAGTCACTTAACCTGTTGGCGACACTGGATAAGCAACAGGCTTACGCAGACGCTGAATTTGTTATTATTGCTACGCCTACGGATTACGACCCGCAGACTAACTACTTCAACACCAAATCCGTTGAGGCAGTGATTCAGGATGTGCTGGCGATTAATCCTGATGCCACTATGGTGGTGAAGTCCACCGTACCCGTTGGTTTTACGCAGGAAGTGAAACAGCGCCTGGGGACCGAAAACGTTATTTTTTCTCCTGAATTTTTGCGTGAAGGGCGTGCGTTGTATGACAATCTGCACCCATCACGGATCATCGTGGGTGAGCGCTCTGAGCGTGCTGAGACCTTTGCGCAGTTGTTGCTGCAAGGCGCGATTAAAAAAGATGTTTCACTTCTTTTTACTGATTCAACGGAAGCTGAAGCTGTTAAGCTCTTTTCTAATACCTATTTGGCGATGCGCGTCGCTTACTTCAACGAGCTGGATTCTTATGCGGAAGCCCATGGCTTAAACAGCCGACAGATCATTGAAGGTGTTGGTTTAGATCCCCGTATCGGTAACCATTACAACAACCCTTCATTTGGTTACGGTGGCTATTGTTTGCCGAAAGATACCAAACAGCTGCGCGCTAATTATCAAAGTGTACCGAACAATATTATCAGTGCCATTGTTGATGCCAACCGCACGCGTAAGGACTTTATTGCAGACTCGATTGTTAGCCGCAACCCGAAACGGGTAGGGGTGTACCGTCTGATTATGAAGGCTGGTTCGGATAACTTCCGTGCCTCTTCTATTCAAGGGATCATGAAGCGCATCAAGGCAAAAGGCATTGAAGTTGTGGTCTATGAACCGGTACTGCAAGAAGATGAGTTCTTCCACTCTGCGGTGATTAAAGATCTCAATGAATTTAAGCAATCCTGTGATGTGATTGTTGCTAACCGCATGGTTGATGACATCAAGGATGTGGCTGACAAAGTTTATACCCGCGATCTATTCGGTAGCGATTAAGTAAAAGCTCTCAGTGAGCAACCCTCTCGTCTAGTACGTTCTCCGTTGCGGGAGAAAGCTAGGATGAGGGAGACGTGCGAAGCAGGTGATGCTTTGCTTGTTGTGGCTCTTTGTTCGTAGCAGAGAAGCTCAAAATACCCCTCACCCCAGCCCTCTCCCCTTGGAGAGGGGGCTAAAAGCATAAGCGATGATGGTTCATTGCTAAAATCAGACTATTTTCTCGCAAGCTGCCTCGCTTAGATCCCTTCTCCCTTGGCGGGAGAAGGCTAGGATGAGGGGGTGTGCGAAGCACGTGATGCTTTAACCCCTTCCCCCCTTGGAGAGGGGGCTAAAAGCATAAGTGATGATGGTTCATTGCTAAAATCAGCCTATTTTCTCTCAAGCTGCCTCGCTTAGATCCCTTCTCCCTTGGCGGGAGAAGGTTAGGATGAGGGGGATATGCGAAGCAGGTGATGCTTTGTTTGTTGTGGCTCTTTGTTCGTTGCAGAGAATAATCCAACTACCCCTCACCCCAGCCCTTGTATCTGTCTCGGGTTACTGATTAGCTATCAGTAATCCACCAAGGCTCAGTGAGTATGTCCCTAACCCGAGTGCGTTGACACTGTGGGAGAGATGATGCCCTGAGTCTTTTTCTCTAACAC
>NZ_QPID01000015.1 GCF_003336225.1 Corallincola holothuriorum | reverse complement strand
AGCGCCCACACAGATTGTCTGACCAAATTGTTAAAGAACGATGCTGTTGCATCTCGCCAAACCTTAGCTTGGCTGCCCGGTCAACTCATTCGTTGTCCGCGGCAAGGGCTGCGCATTCTACGCTTCTCAGCCCCGCTGTCAACCCAGTAAAAACATCTTTTTTACCAAGTGACCAGAAGAAAGATAAAAACTTAAACCGTTCGTTTCTTCCCGCTGCCTCGCCCTGAGCGAGTGAGGCGGCATTATAGGGAGATTAATCCTGAACGCAACCCCAAGAACACACATTTTAGTTCAACCGAACAAAGTTTGCTCACAAGCAAGTACCAGAACAAAGGGATAAAAGTCTAATCGACTGATATTATTAGCTTATTTAGATATAAACAATTTATTCAATAAAGCAGGAAGTTCAGCGAGGCTCTCTAATACATAGTCAGCTAGTTCAACTGACTCAGTTGAAACAGGCTTTCCGCTTTTCACTAAAAAGCAGAGCTTTAACCCCGCATTTTGCGCTGCTCTCATATCATCGCCCTTGTCTCCGACCATCATTGCTTCTGAGAGCTCAATATTTAGATCTTTCTTAGCTTGATAAAACATCCCCGGTGCAGGTTTACGGCAATCGCAATTAACAGCGAAACTAGCCACTTGACCTTCGGGGTGATGTGGGCAGTGATAGACGTGCTCTATACAAGCGCCAGCTTGCTTGAACTGTTCAACCATCCACTCAGTCAATCTCTGGAACTGACCTTCCGTGTAATATCCCCGCGCTATCCCCGATTGATTAGTCACCACGACCAATCGATAGCCCGCTGCCGTCAATTTCGCCGCAGCTTCCAGTACGCCAGGGATGAATTCAAATTCGCTAACAGTGTGCACATAGCCATGGTCGACATTAATAACGCCATCACGATCAAGAAAAACTGTCGGTTTACTCATAAAAAGCTGTTCTCTCGCGCTTAATAAGAAAATGGGTCGCACCGCGACCCATTATTCTCTTCTCTATGTGTTACTGATGCTCTTCTTGTTAATCCCGTACTCACGGAGTTTATTAGCGATCGCCGTGTGAGACACACCAAGCTTTCTCGCTAACTGCCGAGTACTCGGATAAGCGGGATACAAGCGCCGCAGTAAATTGCTTTCAAATCGCTTGGTGGCTTCTTCGAGAGAGCCCTCAAAATTATCATCATAGTAACCGAAGCCACTGCTATAAGAGGGAAGCTGCAGATCTTCAGCATCAATCTCATGGCCCTCAAGTAACGAAACGGCTTGATAAACAGAGTTCTCAAGCTGGCGCACGTTACCTGGCCATGGGTACTGCTGAACAACATCCTGACACTGTTTGGTTAAATTAGGTGTAGGACGCCCCAATTGCCGACTATATCGGGCAACAAACAACTCAGCCAACGGGACAATATCAGCCTTACGCTCTCTTAAAGCTGGTACTCGCAGATTTAAGACGTTCAATCGGTAATAGAGGTCTTCTCTAAATTCCGCTTGCTGAACCATCGCGGGCAGGTCTTTCTGTGTTGCGCAGATCACCCGCACGCTCACTTTAACCTCTTCCTCTGCACCAACACGGCGGAAGGTGCCATCTTGGAGAAAACGAAGAAACTTAACCTGCAACCCCTCAGACATATCGCCAATTTCATCGAGAAAAACAGTGCCACCATCAGCCTGTTCAAAAACTCCGCGCTTACCCTCTCCCGCGCCTTCAAAAGCATTAGCGGAGAATCCAAAAAGCTCATGCTCTGCCACGTTATCAGGCAATGAGGCACAGTTCAGAGCAATAAACGGTCTATCACCACGAAAACTGAATTCGTGACAAGCACGGGCTAACAACTCTTTGCCCGTACCCGTTTCGCCATGAATAAGCAGTGGTGCATCTAACTGAGCCATTTTTCTCGCTTGGCTTAATACACGCTTCATATGACTACTTTCGGCAAAGATGCGGGAGAAACCATCATCGCTCTGGCGTTGAAACGCTGTTACTTGCTCACCTAGACGATCCACTGACTTCAATACAACCACTGCGCCAGCCAAAATGGACTGACCTTCTAAATCAGGAACTCGAATAGGTAACACATCTGCAAGATAAGTTTTACCAGCCATCGTAATCTTCGCGGCTTGAGCAATCACCTCATCAGCTTCCATCCAGCGCTGAAAAGAAAAGCCATGTACCCATTGGTTGAGACCGCCACCGACGATCTTCTCGGTTTTAAGACGCAAAGCGATGGCTGCCGCTTCGTTGACGACAACAATACGGCACTTTAAATCGATGGAAAAAACTGGATCAGGAAGCGTTCTCAACAATGTTTCTGATTCATAATGACCACGCTCAGAGGGCGTATAAGGGACTGTGCGGACATCTTCAACACCATGGATCAAACGAAGTGCAGGCATTAACTTCTGCAACTCTTCAAAAGCTAAACCAGGAAAATTGAGAAAGATGTTTCTTTTTTGGTCCGTTTCGATACTTTTCAGGTTGATACCATGCTCAACCAATATGACCAGGACTTCCTGAGCGATTCCCAGGCGGTCTTCGCACACAACTTCTAAACGCATATCTTCCACCCAAAGCTATTCTGTTATTGTCATTATTCAGGGTGTAAAAATAATAATACAGCTTGAAAAACTAAGCTACCTGTAGATGTAAAATTAGCTTAACAAACAAAAAACCACAGTTTTATCAATAGAATACTAAGGGAATAGACAGTAAATAAGCCACTACAGAAGAGAGAAACCACCGAATTCTGGTTCAGCGCTGACTAACCAATGGCGCGTTTTTTAATCGCAGCAAAGATCTCTCCTGCAACAGAGCGAACGCGAAGTGGAGGGACTTCAGTAAAAATAACGGGGCGACACAACTGCACAGTTTTAACGCCAAGACGCGCGGTTAACAAGCCCGCCCCCATGCCTTGAGCAACACGTCCTGAAAGCTTTCCTGTCATATCGGCGCCCAATGCTTGTAAACCAACATCACTCAGAGTTTCACTCACCCCAGCATAAATAACGTTCAGTATGACGGCCTTTACCAGCATCCAGCGACTGAACACCCCAAGTTCAATACCATAAACATCAGCAATCTCGTCAATCATCCTAACGTTACGCCAAGCAATTAATAGCATATCAATGGCTGCCAGTGGGCTAATGGCAATCAAAATAGCCGCCTCACTAGACCATCTGGCAACGACTCGTTTAGCGCGGTCATCAAGGACAGCGACAACATCCCGTTCAAAAAGTGCTAGCGCTTCCTGATCTGAGTGGTGAGCCTCGACATTAGCTTTCCATCGCTCAACAGCCTCATTAACTGATTCATCCAATTTTGCAGGCAACATCCGCTGACAAAACAGCATAATATCATCGCTCACTTCACCCTCTTTAATCGCCTCTGCAACCGCTCTGCGCTTATTGACTCGACTTAACTGGGCACTGCGGCGCCACGCGTTAAAAACTGCCCCAACCGCCCAGCTGCCAACGAGTAGGAATACGCCACCATATAACAGCGCGATGGCAGGGGTTTGATGCCATTTTTGATCAAAAAACTGTATTGCCTCAATCACTGAAATTACAGATACAAGCGCTAAGGTTAACCAAAGTAGAGGGTGCTTTCGCGCACCGAAGGTACTCTGTGCTTGTTGCTCTTCTTGCAAAGCGTCTTCGCCAAACGACTCATCTTCCTGCCAGTTATCTAGATCATCTAGCACAACAGCTTTTTCCAACGTCAAAGGGGCACCCTGCTGCTCCGATTCAAAAAGCTGCTGCTGTTGATAATTAGATTTTTTCCTAGCCTTACTCATTGCAGTTTATCCCCTAGCAAGAATTGCAATACGCGATCCATGGCTATGTGTGGCACCTGATTATCACTCTTACCTATCACGGGAGGCGCGAAAGGTACAAAGCTGAATTGATGGTCATTAAAAAATTGTGACGACGGTACGCTCGCCGGTACTTCCCCTGGAAAGGTAATGATCTCCTCTCTATCACTCAACCTCACGCCCTTCAGCATAGGCTTAGGACCACCTGTCAGCTGGCTCTTTCCAGAATTACTGGCACGAATAGACGCCAATGTAATGCAATCGAAAGCAATATCAGAGAAAGCCCACGGGTTCTCTTCTGTCAGCAGTAATTGTCGAATGAGGCCTTTTAATGGTTCATGCTGTTCCGGCGTCACATGATCAGCCTTGGTAGCTGCCAACATCACTTTTTCAATCTTGGGCGAGAATAGCCGCCGGATTATTGAGCTACGACCGTATCGAAAACTGCCTAGGACCTGCAATAGCGCCTGTTGCATCTCCAACAATTGATTGTGTCCAGCTCCTAAGGCGGTTAATGGATCAACGAGCACTATCTGACGATCGAAACGTGAAAAGTAATCTTTGTAAAAGCGCTTTACCACTTTGGACTTGTACTGTTCGAAACGCTTCTCCAACATCTCCCCCACACTGCCTCGACTAAACTTAGCGGTATCTTGGGAGACGGTCATCAAAGGGAAAAAATGCAATAACGGGGTATTTTCATATTCTCCAGGCAACACAAAACGCCCGGGCTGCAACAGATATGCTCCCTGACAACGCCAAGCTTGCAGCAACTCAGCGTATTGTTGAGCAACCTCTGCAATATGAAACTCATCCGCCGGCGCATCCAAGTCGATAGTATCAATCGACAACTTCCAGTCGGTCAGCGCTGGTACTTCAGGGCGATTAGGCAACATAGTGGCAAATAGCTCACACCATTGACGATAATCTAGCTCCAGTAATGGTAGATCGAGTAGCCACTCACCCGGGTAGTCAACAATATCCAATTGCATCAGAGCACGATTAGTCAATGTCGCTAACGGTTGTTTAGTGGGGCGATATGCCAATTCCAAGCTAACCGTGCTCACCCCTTTGGTTGGCTCTGGCCAACAGGGTGGCTCAGAAGAGAGTGCGGTTAACGAATTTTCATAAGGGTAACGGACCCAGTCCAGCCTCTGCTGGGGTATACGCCTGACCGCCAATAGGCGCTGCTCGGCACAAGGCTTAAAGAAAGGTAAGCGGGCATCTCTAAAATTAATAAGCTGAAATAGTAGACTGGTAATAAATGCGGACTTACCTGCGCCTGATAAGCCGGTAACAGCGAGCACCAAATGACGATCCAGTGAGCGGGCAAATGCTTGCTGCGCACCGCCACTCACTTTATCTAACCAACGACCAACTCCTGAATCCTTCTTCATCTATAACTTATTAATCTCGCGCTTTAAAGAGAACTCACTTGATGTCACGACTTGCTCAAGTCGCCGTAAACGTAGCTCCAGCTTTTCAAAGCGTGTCACCACTTCTTTAAACGCCTGTCGAGGAGGTTCTCCCGCCTGCCACACGTGAGACTTTACGGTATGTGGAGGTTGACTAAACTGGTTACCTTCTGGCGCTTTATCTAGCACCAGCCATAACACGACATAAGCTAGTAATGGCAAACCGAAAACACCGGTTAGAATAATGGCTGAAGCAACCACGACACGCACAAGCCACACTTCAAAGCCAAAGTAGTCCGCAAGCCCTGCACAGACACCCGCGAGTTTCTGCCGAGAGGTACTGCGATAAAGCTGCTTTTTCTTAACTTGTTCATCCATTATTCGTGCCCTCTTGCCGTCATCTCTTCACTAAGAATTCGTTCAAGGGTATCCAAGCGGTCGGCCATTTTTTCTGAACGATTCGCCAACTCGGTCAACAGCGCCATCTCATCTGCACTCAATCCCTGACTAACCTGGCGTTTACTTCGATAATGGAGAAACAACCAGATTGGCGCCACAAACACCATAAAAACAATAAACGGTGCCGCGATAATGCCTGCTAATGCTTCGTAATCCACGCCTATTCTCCTTCGCGATGATTCAACTGATTAAGCTTTACTTGCTGATTTTTTGTCGGCCTTTAACTTCTTCTTCAAGGCCTCAAGCTCACTGGTCACCGTATCTTCAGCTTCCAAATCTTCAAACTGCTGCGCCAATGATCTTTCCGCCTGAGTACCTAAATCATAAGATTCAACTTCCGCTTCGAGATTATCAATCTTACGTTCGTACTGCTCAAAACGCACCATGGCGTCTTGGACTTTACCGCTATCCAACTGCTTTTTTACTTCCAAACGTGAAGAGATTGTCTCACGGCGCAATAAAATGCTTTGTTGACGTGCTTTCGCATCTTTCAGTTTGTCCTGTAATTGGCCAATTTCATCCTTCAATCTCGTCAGCTGTTCTTCATGCTGCGCCAAATCAGCTTCCACTGCCGATACAGCATCTGTCACTTTTTGCTTTTCGAGCAACGCGCCTTTTGCCAGATCTTCCCGGTCTTTACTTAGGGCCAATTCGGCACGAGCTTGCCAATCATCGGCTTCACCTTTAAGGCGTTCGATGCGGCGCACGAGATCTTTCTTTTCTGCGATAACCCGTGCAGAGTTAGAACGCACCTCGACCAAGGTATCTTCCATCTCTTGAATAATCAGCCTAACCATTTTTTCCGGATCTTCTGCTCGATCCAACAATGAGTTGATATTCGAGTTAACAATATCTGAGAAGCGAGAAAATACACCCATGACACACCTCTATTACTTACAATGAATTATCTATATGCCATTACAAAAGCAATTTACAAGCCAACCTCAAAAAATAGATAGTTAACAATAAAAAACAAAAGGTTAGGCTATTTGCTTGCGTAAATCTCAAAGAGGCATATTATTGGAAAAAACCAATTCTTGGTGAAAATAACCACATGTCATCGACTCGAAGCAGAAAGAAAGACAACCTGATCGGGCAATCTAACAGCTTTATGCAGGTTATCGAGCATGTTCGTCAAGTCGCTGCGCTGAACAAACCCGTACTCATTATCGGTGAGCGTGGCACAGGTAAAGAACTGATTGCAGAGCGTTTACACTACCTGTCTCAACGTTGGGATCAAAATTATCTCACGCTTAATTGCGCAACATTGAATGAAAGCCTGCTAGAGAGTGAATTGTTTGGTCATGAGAGTGGCGCATTTACAGGTGCGAGTAAACGTCACGCTGGGCGCTTTGAACGCGCCGATGGTGGCACCCTCTTTCTAGACGAGTTAGCCAATACATCCGGCGTGGTGCAGGAAAAGCTTCTTCGAGTAATTGAGTATGGCGAATTTGAACGTGTCGGTGGCTCAAAGTCAGTCACCATTGATACACGATTGATCGCCGCCACGAACGAAGATCTCCCCACTCTAGCGGAGCAAGGTGAATTTAGAGCCGATCTATTGGATCGCTTGGCATTTGATGTGATCACCCTGCCACCGTTAAGAGAACGTCCCGAAGATATTATGCTGCTCGCAGAGCACTTTGCTATCAATATGGCTCGGCAATTAGAGATGGAGCTGTTTAGCGGCTTTACCCGTTCGGCACAGGAAGTTTTACAATCTTATGATTGGCCAGGAAATGTACGTGAGTTAAAAAATGCAGTAGAGCGAAGTGTTTATCGCCATAACAATGCTCACCTACCGGTTCACCAGATAACCCTGGATCCATTTGATTCGCCCTACCGCCCCCGCAGCATAGTCAGAACCAATGATCGCAGAACGCTCGACAATACAACAACTCCACCAAGTGAAAAAACAAGTAAAGAAGAGCTAGGTGATAAAAATCTACCCTCTTCCGCCATGCAAGAGATAGAATTTCCGATTAAGCTCAAAGACACACTGCGAGATTACGAGATAGAGTTATTGCGTTACGCGATGCAAAAATCTCAATTCAATCAGCGAAAAGCAGCAGATGCCTTGGATCTTACCTACCACCAACTGCGCGGCATATTGAAGAAATATTCATTACTGGACGAGTTTAGATAACTGAACATGGAAAACGGCCGTTTACCAAAAGTACGTCGTCATAGTTTCAGGGTGCGCTTGCGCCTTGTCATGCTAGGGTTTATCGCATTAGCCATCATTACGCTAACATGGTTACTCCGCGACTATGGACAAAACACTCGCCCACACCAGGGCATAATCTATTGTTCAGAAGGTAGTCCTGAGACATTTAACCCACAAATAGGCACCTCGAGTACGACCATTGATGCTTCAACCCATCAACTCTATGATCGTTTAGTCGATGTCGACAATCAGGGGAATATTACCCCGGGACTGGCATTTAAATGGAGTATTAGCCGCGATCAAAAGAGCTATCGCTTCAAGTTGCGTCAAGGTGTTAATTTCCACCATACCGATTTCTTTCGCCCCACTAGAACCCTGAATTCTGAAGATGTCGCTTTTTCATTTTCGCGCATTTTAGATAAAGAGCATCCATATCATCATGTTGGTGGTGGCCAGTACCCCTATTTTCAAAGTGTCGGCTTAGACAACTTGGTTATGTCGGTGACGACGCCAGATCCGTTCACCGTGCAGTTTGATCTGCTCCGCCCGGATGCCAGCTTTCTAACCACGTTGGCGACCGACTTTGCCGTCATCTTGTCAGCCGAATATGGTGAATGGCTGGAGAAACGGCGACAACAGTCCTATATAGATAGTCGTCCCATCGGCACAGGACCGTTTAGCTTTGCCACTTACCGCAAAGATTCCTATATCAAGTATCGCCGTCATCCGGCGTACTGGGGGCCGCCAGCCAAGCTGGAAAGGTTGGTTTTTGATATCACACCTGCCCCCTCTGCACGCCTCGCCAAGTTAATCACTGGCGAATGCGACGTTATCGCTCTCCCCTCAGCCAGTGAGATGACACTACTGCGTAAAAGTGAACAGATTAAGCTCAACTTACAAACAGGACTCAATGTAGGGTACCTCGCATTCAATACCCAACATCCGCCATTTGATGATGCTCGGGTGCGTCGCGCCATTGCTCATGCCATCGATCGCGAGCGCCTGTTAGCAGCAGTTTATTTTGGCACCGCCACTTTAGCTAATTCGGTGCTGCCACCCGTTTCCTGGGCCTATAACGATGCCTTACCTGTACTTGATTATGACCCTGAAACAGCGCGCGAATTATTACAAGAAGCGGGGCTCGAACAGGGCTTCAGTTTCGAGCTTTGGGCGCCCCCAGTACCTAGGGTCTATAACCCGAGCCCGCTAAAAATGGCGCAATTAATAAAAGCAGATCTGAAAAAAGTTGGTATCACCGCTGAGATCGTCTCTTATGATTGGCAAACCTTTAGAAGACACCTGCAAGCTGGCCGTCATGACGCCACGCTCTTAGGTTGGATGGCTGACACCGCTGATCCTGACAACTTTTTTAGGCCTCTGTTGACCTGTCAGGCACTCAGTTATGGCACCAACCGTGCCCAGTGGTGCGATTTCGAATTTGATCGCTTGCTAAACTCAGCGCTGGAAACCCCTTCCCGCATCCAACGCAAAGCGTATTACAGTGATGCTCAAAAGATTATCTCAGAGCAGCTACCTATCTTCCCTATTGCTCATGCATTAAGATTCCAAGCGTATCGCAAAGGAATAACAGGTATGGACCTCAATCCTTATGGAGGCATCCGATTTGCGGACGCCGAGCGTAACTAACGATGCTGACTTATACATTAAGAAAGATGAATTTATTCATCTTCACCTTCATCGGGTTATCACTACTATCATTCAGCCTGATCTATATCGTACCCGGCGATCCGGTCTATCTCACCACTGGGTTAGATAATCTCACCCCCGATCAATATCAAAAGCTCAGCAGTGAACTCTACTTTGATCGTCCTTACATCCTTCAATATTTCCATTATCTTGGGAATATTTTCGACGGCAATTGGGGACGGTCACTGACATCGGGGGAAAACGTTTGGGATGAAGTTAAAGAAACATTCCCTGCGACATTGGAGCTGGTGTTCTACTCGCTCGTACTCGCCATGGTTATCGGCGTGCCGATTGGCTCTCTTGCTGCATTAAAAAAAGAGAGCATCACAGACCATACCGTCATGACACTGAGCCTGCTTGGTATCTCCATCCCGGTATTCTGGTGGGGGCTATTGATGATCATGATACTGGCTCTGGGACTAGGATTACTCCCTATCTCTGGGCGGCTTAGCTTACTGTATGATATTGAACCGGTGACCAACTTCATCCTCATAGATATCTTGATTTCCGACCAATCCTATAAGAATGAAGCATTTAAAAATGCCTTAGCACATATCATTATACCAACACTGGTGCTCGCTACCGTGCCAACCACACAGGTGATCAGAACAACCCGCGCGACCATGCTCAGCTTGCTTAAGCAAAATTTTATCAAAGCAGCTCAAGCGCGTGGCATTAGCCGCTGGCGTGTATTGCGCAAACACGCTCTCCCCAACAGCCTATTGCCAGTGTCACGGCAACTTGGGCTGCAGATCAGCACATTAATGACCGGCGCCATGGTCACTGAAAATATATTCTCTTGGCCAGGAATTGGTAAGTGGTTAGTAGCCAGCCTTTATCAACGAGATTATCCGGCAATACAGGGCGGCTTATTAGCTGTATCAACCTTCATTATTCTGGCCACAGTGATTAACGATCTTCTTCATACCGCAGCCGATCCCATCGCGCGTAAGGACTACAATGCTTAGTCACGATATCTACGATGATGCAGGTATGCCTTCACCGCTGTCGAGGGCATTGGCAGAATTCCGTAAACACCCCATCTATATGGCCGCGTTTTACTGGTTGTTATTGATGGCCGTGCTATCGCTGTTTGCGCCACTTATTGCACCATACAGTGCCGATGAACAACATTTAGGCCAGTTGTTGGTTCCCCCTTCTTGGTACAAAGAGGGGCAAGTAGAGTTTTTCTTTGGCACCGACGATCTAGGCCGCGACGTACTCAGCCGCCTGATTTATGGTGCCCGATACTCATTTGGCAGTAGCCTTTTGGTCGTGATGGTTTGCGCACTTGCCGGCATTATCATCGGTGTTTTTGCCGGCATGACTCGCGGCTTAAAGTCGAGCGTGCTGCATCATATTCTAGACACTATCCTTTCTATCCCTTCGCTACTCTTGGCCATCGTCGTTATAGCAATTTTAGGCTCAGGGTTAGAACAGGTACTAATTGCTATTGGACTTGCGCAAATCCCGCAGTTTATTCGAACAGTCAATAACGCTATTCGGCAAGAGATGAGCAAGGTCTATGTCACTGCGGCAACTCTCGATGGTGAAAAAGGCGCAAGGCTATTTCTCTTCACCCTACTACCTAACCTAATTGAACCGATTATGGTGCAGTTCACTATCTCCCTGTCGACAGCCATTTTAGATATTGCCGCATTAGGTTTTCTAAAATTGGGCGCTCAAGCGCCCTCGCCAGAATGGGGAACCATGCTGTCCGGCGGACTAGAACTGATTTACCGCGCCCCCTGGACAGTCGCCTTTCCCGGTTTCGCCATTCTCATATGTGTGCTGTCAGTGAACGTTGTCGGCGAAGGTTTTCGTAATTCAATCAGTAAGGCTAAATCATGAGTCTACTGGATATCAAAAACCTCACCATAGCGCTTAATACCCAAGACGGATTGGTGACAGCTGTCGATAAGGTCAGTCTTTCTCTCGCCGATGGCGAAATACACGCGCTGGCAGGCGAATCAGGCTCTGGTAAAAGCCTATTAGCCAAAGCGATTATCGGCCTGCTGTCAGATGATTGGACCGTTATTGCCGACCGCATGTTTTATGAAGGCGAAGATCTGCAAGCGATGGATTTCCAACAACGCAGGGAGCTAATGGGCAACGAGATCGCGATGATCTTTCAAGACCCTGCGAACAGTCTTGATCCCATCGTACGCATCGAAGAGCAACTGCTAGAAGCCTTGCCGCGAACGATAACAAAAGGCCCGTTAAACTTCTTTAGAGCAAGGAAAAAGCTACGTCAGCAAGCAATCACACTGCTCCATCAAGTCGGTGTAAAGGACCATGAGCGCCTGTTGAAAGCCTACCCTCATGAGATCTCTGAAGGACTCTGCCAAAAGGTGGTCATTGCCATGGCGATTGCCCTGAGGCCACGTCTATTGATTGCCGATGAGCCTACAGCCACCATGGAGCCCAGAGCACAGGGGCAACTATTTCGGCTACTCAGAAAATTCAATCAGCTACACAACATGAGTATTTTGCTACTCAGTCATGATATGTACACGGCTGCGCAATTAAGCACCCGGATCACCATGATGTATTCAGGCCACGTTGTTGAATCAGGCCTTACTGAGCGAATGATCCAGTTTCCTGTGCACCCTTATACCGAGGCGATGGTGGCCAGTACCCCAAGCTTTTCCGGGCAAGTAACTAAGAAAGCCCCTTTACCAGAGTTAAGAGGTGGCGTACCAACGCTACAACATATGCCAATTGGCTGTCGCCTAGGTCCACGCTGCCCTTATGCTCAGCGACAATGTGTAGAGCTACCTCTGTTGAAACGATTTAAAGGTAGAAGCTACCGTTGCCACTATCCTTTAAATCTCGATGCTCTGCGCAAAAAGGACAAGTCATGATCCTCACCGCACGGTACCTCACCAAGATCTACAAACCCAAAATGGCTATGCCATGGCACCCTGAGCCCGAGCCAGCAATCGACCGCATCTGTTTTGAACTAGGGGCAGGTGAAACACTCGCTATTATTGGTGCGGCAGGATCAGGTAAAACGACATTGGCCAGGGTTCTTGCTGGGGCTGAAACTGTCACCACAGGCACCTTAGTGATGGAGGGAGAGCGCGTTGATGCGGTCAGCAGCGATGAGTACCACCGCTCAATCCGTATGATGTTTCAAGACCCAAGTGCATCGCTCAACCCAAACCTGTCCATAGGTAGACAACTGGATAGCACCTTAAAGCTAGCGATTTCAATGCCAGAAGCGGACAGAAAGCAGCGCGTGCTCGACACCTTACAAGATGTAGGGCTTCTGCACGAACATATCGATTTTTATCCGGATCAGCTGTCAAGTGGACTAAAACACCGTGTAGCTTTAGCACGAGCCCTGATCACCAACCCCAAAGTGATTATCGCCGATGAATCACTGTCGTCGGTCGATGTATCGGTCAGAGCCAAGCTCATTAATCTGCTGCTCAAATTGCAACGAGAGCGGGATCTCTCCTACATAATGATCACCCATGATCGTGAGATCATCGAACATATGTGCGATAAGCTAATGGTGTTGCAGTCAGGGCGAACGATCGAGTACGGTCAGGTTGAGCAGATACTGAACCAGCCAAAGGAAGCTTATTCTAGACAACTTCTAGCTTTATAGTTATCGCTGTTAAGGCAAAAAAAAGAGAGGCTATTGCCTCTCTTTTTTATTCATATGACGCTTTACTGGGGCAATGTTTCTGTCGCTACCACTGGATAGGTTATCTCTGCCCGGTCACGAAGCATCGCGATCAATGGCTGATAAGCCTGCTCAATAAGTTGCGGGGAAACCTGCGCTTCCAACGCGGTCAATTGCCCTGGCTCAGGCGAGGTTGCATTGTTTACCTTTAACAACTCAACCACGGCATACTTCCCGCCAGGGATCGAAGCTTGTTCTGCGCTTGCAGTGCCATCAGTCGACGGCGCTAAAGCAAATGCTGCATCGCGAACCGCTGGAGCCACATCACTACCATAGCGTGTCAACGCCAACTTCTCTTCAAATGCCAAGCTATTCTCAGTAAGCAATGCCGTGACATCTTCTCCAGCTAACAACTTCTCTGTGAGTTCAGCTGCAATTGCGTCAGCCTTCTCACCAGCAAGACGTCGCTTCACATCAGTCAACAATTGCGGCTTAACTTCGTCAAAGGTTAGCTGTGCAGAGGGTTTATGCTCCAACAAGCGCACAATGATCACTTGCTCACCGCCAACTTCAATCGCATCGCTATTCAGGCCTTCCAGCAAGACAGTTTCGCTAAACGCTGCATTTAGCAACTCACCATTATTAAATGGTGCTGGCGCACTTTCTCTGCTGAACAAAGCCGTTTTTTGCACTTCTAGGCCTGCCGCATTAGCAGCATCCTCCAGCGTGTCAGGAACTTCAAACGCTACGTTGGTCATTGCCGTTTGCAACTCAATGAAATCGCTTTCAGCTTTCTGCTTCTTAAGTTGTAGCGCAATGCTATCGGTCACTTCCGCAAGTGGTTGCTGAACCGACGGTTTAACATCTAGCAACTTGATCAGGTGAATGCCATTAGTTGTTTCTACTGGTGCAGATACATCACCAACAGCTAAAGCAAATGATGCATCATCAAAATCTTCGCCATAGGTTCCACGCTCAAACCAGTCCAGCTCACCACCGTTTTCACCACTAAAAGTATCGATAGAGTTAGCTTTAGCCAGTTCTGCAAAATCAGCACCTGCTGCCAATTCAGACACTAACGTAGCGGCCTTTTCACTATCTTCCGCTGGCAACAATATATGCGCAACCTTGCGCTGTTCTGGCAGCATATACAGAGCAGAGTTCTCACTGTAGTAAGCATTGATCTCATCATCGCTTACTGACTGCGTAGCAGCCAGATCCGACACCTTCAATTCAATATATTCAAGTGCGATCTGCTCAGGCGTAACAAAGCGCTGTGCCTGCATTTCATAGGCCTGCTGCAACTCTTCATCTGAAGGCTCAACCTGCCCAAGCAAGGTTGCTGAATCAATGGTCACCAGGCGAATATCGCGCGTCTGATTGTCCAGCATATAGCGTTGTTTCAATTCCGCCTCGGTAACGAAATCGGTCGCAATCAGCGCCTGCAACAATTGACGCCGGGTCATTTCGCGACGCAGATATTCACGGAACTGCGACGTTGACATATTCTGACGGCGAACAGTACTCAAATACACATCATTAGAAAACTGCCCATTCACTTGGAACTGAGGCATTTCCTTAATGGCAGATTTAATCTGTTCATCACTGATAGTTAGGCCTAATTCATCAGCAGCCTGGTCTGTGACTACTTCGTCAATCAGGCGCTCCAAAACACTCGCGCGAAAGCGCTGCATATAAGCACTATCACTTGCCAACTGATTGAACAATTGCCCAAACTGCTGCTCCATGCGCGCGCGTTCGTTCTGATAAGCAGCCTCAAATGCCCGAGGGCTGATCTCTTCACCATTCACTACGGCAGCAGGCTGTGCATTGTTACCGCCCATGTAGCTACTGACGCCCGCAAAAGCAAATGACAAAATGATTAAACTCAATACAATTTTGGCGGCGGGGCCGTGAACTCCCTCACGGATCTTATCCAGCATGTTGTTGTCTCTCGTTAGCGCTTACGCAAAACTAAAATAAAAAAAGCGCATCGTCGTCGGATGCGCCTTCGATAAATTGGCGGAGTGGACGGGACTCGAACCCGCGACCCCCGGCGTGACAGGCCGGTATTCTAACCAACTGAACTACCACTCCATAACTGCAGACTTACATCTGCAGTGTATGACGCGTAAACCAAATTCCAGCCGCTAACGCGGCCGTGAATTAGTTTACAGCGTCTTTCAAAGCCTTACCGGCTTTGAACGCAGGAACTTTAGCAGCAGCGATATCGATGGTTGCACCCGTTTGTGGGTTACGACCAGTGCGAGCAGCACGCTCACGAACTACAAAAGAACCAAAACCAACCAGAGCAACCTGGTCGCCATCTTTAAGAGCTTCAGTAATAGCATCGACGAAGCTATCTAGCGCACGGCCAGCAGACGCCTTTGAAATATCTGCTCCATCAGCAATTTGATCAATAAGTTGAGACTTATTCACGGTGTCATCCCCTTTCTTATTCTATTCATTGGTTGCAGCAATTTATTATTTGTTTACCGCAACTAGCGACGTTTTATATCAGGCTTAAATCCGCTACGCAAGGCGCGAAGCCTTGAATTATGAGGGATTGAGCCAGATCCGCGGGCACGATCACCGAACCCGCATTATTTTCGTTACCAAGATCTAATTCTTAGCAATTGCAAAACCTTCCGCAGGCTCCTGTAACGCTAACTCCAACACGTCTTCGATCCAGCGTACCGGATGAATTTCCATGTCTTGCTTCACGTTATCAGGGATCTCTTCAAGGTCTCTGGCATTTTCATGGGGGATGATCACCCGCTTAATACCACCGCGGTGTGCGGCCAACAGTTTCTCTTTCAAGCCACCAATCGGCAGTACTTCACCACGTAGCGTGATCTCACCAGTCATCGCAACATCTGCACGCACCGGGTTGCCTGTCAGCGTAGAAACTAAAGCTGTACTCATGGCGATGCCCGCACTCGGACCATCTTTGGGCGTTGCCCCTTCTGGCACGTGTACGTGAATATCACGCTTCTCATGAAAATCAGGACTAATACGCCACTTGTCAGCACGAGAACGCACCACAGTCATCGCAGCCTGAATGGACTCCTGCATCACCTCACCAAGGGAACCGGTGAACGAAAGCTTGCCTTTACCGGGCACCGACATCGCTTCAACAGTCAGTAGATCGCCACCAACTTCCGTCCAAGCCAAACCATTGACTAGGCCGATGCGATTGTTATCTTCCGCTTTACCGAAATCGTAACGCTGTACGCCTAAGTACTCTTTCAGATTTTCATTCGTGATCCGAATGGGCACAGCTTTTTCTTTCAGTAGTAACTGCTTGACCGCTTTTCGACATAGCTTGGAGATCTCTCGCTCCAAATTACGTACACCCGCTTCGCGAGTGTAATAACGAATAATGCCATTAATGGCACTATCCTCAATCTCAACTTCATTGGCCTTGAGGCCATTACGTTCAACCTGTTTTGACAATAGGTGTTCACGGGCGATGTTAAGCTTTTCATCTTCGGTGTAACCCGCTAAGCGGATCACTTCCATACGGTCTAACAGAGGCGCCGGAATATTCATCGAGTTGGAGGTGGCAACAAACATCACGTCCGACAGATCGTAATCCACTTCAAGATAGTGGTCATTGAAACTGTTGTTTTGCTCAGGATCGAGTACTTCTAGCAGCGCAGATGCCGGATCACCACGCATGTCACTGCCCATTTTGTCGATCTCATCAAGCAAGAACAGCGGGTTTTTCACCCCAACCTTACTCATCTTCTGCAGCAGCTTACCCGGCATAGAACCAATATAAGTTCGGCGATGACCGCGTATTTCAGCTTCATCACGCACGCCGCCTAATGCCATGCGAGTATATTTTCGCCCTGTCGCCTTCGCGATAGACTGCCCGAGAGAAGTTTTACCCACGCCAGGGGGCCCAACCAAACATAAAATAGGGCCTTTCAGCTTGCGTACCCGATTCTGTACGGCAAGGTACTCAAGAATACGCTCTTTGACTTTCTCGAGGCCAAAATGGTCTTTGTCGAGAATGGTCTGCGCGCCAGCAAGGTTCTTTTTCACCTTACTGCGCTTATGCCACGGTAACCCGACCATCCAATCGATATAACCACGAACAACCGTCGCTTCAGCTGACATAGGTGACATCATACGCAACTTCTGCAATTCCGCTTCTGTCTTCTCCTTGGCTTCATCGGGCATCTTCGCTTCTTCGATACGCTTCTTCAGCATTTCGAATTCGTCAGGACCTTCTTCCAGCTCACCCAGCTCTTTCTGAATCGCTTTCATCTGCTCATTCAGATAGTACTCGCGCTGACTCTTTTCCATCTGTTTCTTAACGCGACCGCGGATCCGCTTTTCAACCTGCAACAGGTCAACTTCGGATTCCATCATCGCCATTAAGAACTCGAGGCGTTCGTTAACGCTGACCACCTCAAGCACTTTCTGTTTATCATCAAGCTTCAACGGCATATGTGCCGCCATCGTATCAGCCAGACGAGTCGGCTCTTCTATTCCCTGCAAGGAGGTCAGTACTTCGGGCGGAATCTTTTTATTCAGTTTGATGTAACCTTCAAACTGTGCGATCACCGAGCGGACAAGCACATCGAGCTCGCGCTCTTCCATCTCCACTTGCGTGGTTAAGTACTGTACTTCCGCTTCGAAGAAATCTTCCGACGCGGTAAATTGCTCAATACGAGCACGCTGGCTTCCTTCGACTAAAACCTTCACCGTACCATCAGGCAGTTTTAGCAGCTGCAATATGGTGGCTACCGTACCGACGTCATACACATCCTCGGTACCCGGCTCTTCAACTGATGCATCTTTCTGTGCCACCAGGAATATCTGTTTGTCATTTTCCATCGCCGCTTCAAGACATTGGATAGACTTTTCGCGACCAACAAACAGTGGGATCACCATGTGCGGGTATACCACTACATCACGTAATGGCAGTACAGGGATCTCTATGCGTTCCAAACGCTCTTCTGTCATGCAGGATCTCCACCAGAGGATAAGGACTTATTTCAACAGTATATGGGGGCATGGAAAGCCGATTCAATCGGCAAATACGGAAAAAGGGGCCGAAGCCCCTTAGTTGGTCATTATCTGTACGACTTTAGTCTGCTGAAGCGACTTGTTGCTCGGTTCCACGGTAAATCAGAATTGGATCTGACTCACCTGTAACCACCGTTTCATCAACAACCACTTTTGCGACATTTTCCATTGATGGCAGATCATACATAGTATCGAGCAATATTTGCTCAACTATCGAGCGCAAACCACGTGCGCCAGTCTTACGATCCATCGCCTTACGAGCTATTGCTCGCAGAGCGTCATCACGGAACTCCAGTTCAACCTCTTCAAGGCGGAACAAAGCACTGTACTGTTTCGTTAACGCGTTCTTTGGCTCTTGCAGGATCTGGATCAAGGCTTCATCGTCCAGCTCTTCCAATGTTGCTACAACAGGGAGACGGCCAATAAATTCAGGGATCAAGCCATACTTAACCAGATCTTCCGGCTCAACCTGACGGAACATATCGCTAAGCGACGCCTTCTCATCAGAATCTTTAACCTTGGCACCAAAACCGATACCAGTACCCACATTAACCCGCTGTTCAACCACTTTATCCAGCCCAGCAAAGGCACCACCACAGATAAACAATATCTTGGAGGTATCCACCTGCAAGAACTCTTGCTGCGGATGCTTACGGCCACCTTGCGGAGGCACAGACGCCACGGTACCTTCGATCAGCTTCAATAGCGCTTGCTGTACACCTTCACCACTGACATCTCGCGTAATGCTTGGATTGTCAGATTTACGCGAGATCTTGTCGATCTCATCGATATACACGATGCCGCGCTGTGCTTTATCTGTGTCGTAGTCACACTTTTGTAGCAATTTCTGGATAATATTCTCGACATCTTCACCCACATAACCTGCTTCGGTCAGTGTTGTGGCATCAGCCATGGTGAAAGGCACGTCAAGAAAACGGGCCAGCGTTTCCGCCAGTAATGTTTTACCACTACCTGTTGGACCGATGAGCAAAATATTACTTTTACCTAACTCAACTTCATCGTTGACGTCGGTATTCTTCAGGCGCTTGTAGTGGTTATAAACCGCAACCGATAACACTTTCTTCGCGTGTTCCTGACCAATCACGTAGCCTTCCAGGTGATCCCGGATCTCATGTGGTGTTGGTAATCTGGAACCATCACGCTTATTAGGCAGATCTTTTATTTCTTCACGAATAATATCGTTACAGAGCTCTACGCACTCATCACAAATAAAAACCGATGGCCCTGCTATCAGTTTGCGCACTTCATGCTGGCTCTTGCCGCAAAAAGAGCAGTACAGCAGTTTATTGTCGCTATCCCCGCCCTTTCGATGATCAGTCATGCACAAATCCTCACTTTTAACTTCCGCTTACCAGGCTCAAAACTTTCATAGGCATACAACCAGTATAAGCCGAACTTAGTAAAACGTTATCACACTTCTGTTCTACGTGTCAGAACATCATCTACCAAGCCATACTCTTTCGCGTCATAAGCGCTCATAAAGTTGTCTCGATCGGTATCTTGAGAAACCTGTTCATAAGGCTGCCCCGTATGTTCTGCCATTAACCGGTTCATCTTCTCTTTAATAGACAGGATCTCTTTGGCATGAATTTCAAAATCCGATGCCTGGCCCTGGAAACCGCCCAACGGCTGGTGGATCATTACTCGGCTATTTGGCAAACAGTAGCGCTTGCCCTTCGCACCGCCAGACAAAAGGAAAGCCCCCATGCTGGCGGCTTGGCCAATACAGACGGTACTCACATCCGGCTTGATAAACTTCATCGTGTCGTAGATCGCCATGCCGGCCGTTACTGAACCACCTGGAGAGTTGATATAGAGAAAAATATCTTTTTCTGGGCTCTCTGACTCAAGGAATAGCATCTGTGCAACAATCAGGTTTGCCATATGGTCTTCGACCGGCCCAACCATAAAGATCACACGCTCTTTGAGTAAGCGAGAATAGATATCGTAAGCGCGCTCTCCCTTGGCTGTCTGCTCTACAACCATGGGTACCAATGAGGCTAGCGGATCAAAAGCGGAAGGCTGTTCGAAATTTGACATGTGTTTCCTAGATATAAAAATGGCTCGAGTGAATAATTCAGTCGAGCCATTATATGCGGCACGAGGCCGCACAAGTCAACGCTGTTTAGGCGTTATTAGGAGCTGGATTCATTACTTCGTCAAAGGTTTTGGTCACTTCAGTGACTTTTGCCTTGCTCAGCACTAAATCAATCGCCTGATCTTCCAGAGCCAAATTGCGCATTTGCTGCATCAACTCTTCGTTACCTTTGTAGTAGTTAACGACCTCTGATGGATCTTCATAAGCAGTCGCCAGCGTGTTGATCTGCTCCATCACACGCTCTTCGTCAGCTTCCAGCTCATTACCTTTAATCAACTCACCCAATACTAAGCCGGTACGTACACGACGTTCGGCCTGCTCAGTAAACAGGTCAGCAGGTAGTTCAGGCAAGTTTTGCTGCTCGGCACCACCAAAGCGCTGTAACGCTTGCTGACGCAAAGCATCAATCTCTTGCTCAACCAAAGCTTTAGGCAGGTCAACTTCATTAGCGGCCAATAAACCGTTAATGACCTGCTCTTTTACCGCGTTTTTCAGCGCTTGACCCAGCTCACGCTGCATGTTTTTGCTTACTTCAGTCTTGAAAGACTCAACCGTACCATCACCTACACCGAACTTAGCTGCGAACTCTTCGTTCACTTCTGGCAGTTCCTGACCTTCGATCTTGTTGATCTTGATCTTGAACTCAGCGGCTTTTCCTTTGAGGTTTTCTGCGTGATAGTCTTCAGGGAAGGTCACGTTAGCAACGACTTCGTCACCTGCTTTGTTACCAGCAACAGCATCTTCGAAACCAGGGATCATGCGGCCAGCGCCGATAACCAATTCAAAGTTTTCAGCTTTGCCGCCATCAAACTCTTCGCCATCAACGGTGCCAACGAAATCAATGAAAGTCTTATCACCTTCAGCAGCGGCACGAGTCACTTCAGCAAAAGTAGCATGCTGCTTACGCAGTGTTTCGATCATGTTAGCCAGATCTTCATCTGTCACTTCTGCGCTAGGCTTCTCAACTTCAACCGTTTCCAGGCCAGCCACTTCAAAGTCTGGATAGACTTCAATAGTTGCTGTGAATTCTAGATCCGCACCCGCTTCGTTTTTAACGATAGCCAGTTCAGGACGACCTGCAGGGGCGATCTTCTCAGCCATGATAGCTTCGAAATAGTTGCGCTGAGCAAGCTCACCAGCAACTTCATAACGAACGGCATCACTATAACGCTTGCGGATAACGGACACAGGCACCTTGCCTGGACGGAAGCCGTCAATGCGCTGAGTCTTAGACAGGCGACGGAGACGATTCTCCACTTCTTTTTCTACCTGCTCAGCAGGAACAGAAATGGTCAGGCGACGCTCCAGACCACTAGTAGTCTCAACAGACACTTGCATCTTGCTACCTCAATATCGAGAGCTGCTTACTCTCTGTTTTCTTACGGTATTTAGGACAGCGAACGACATTCCGTTAACACTGCCACCAATATGAATTCTGTTTTCGCGGTCGGAAAAAGCCAGCTGACTGACTAAACCACACTTCGGCGACGGCGAAAAATGACGCGGCATTATAGCGGGGTTAATAGAGAGAGTCGAGTAATCAAGAGATGGCGCGCCCGGCAGGATTCGAACCTGCGACCATCCGCTTAGAAGGCGGATGCTCTATCCAACTGAGCTACGGGCGCTTTATGATTGCATCGGACAAAATCGAAGACCGCTTTGTCGCAAAAGCGGCGGCATAATAGCGAGTATGGATCCAGCGGTCAATCGTGCAAATCAAGCGAAAAGCATAGTTGGAAGCTTAACCACATTCTGAGACAATACTCAGCAACCATAATTTCGTTCCAATAATAGCAAAGGTAGACATGGCAGCTCAGCTTATTGATGGCAAAGCAATTGCTAAGCAGGTAAAAGAATCCGTCGCCGCACGGGTTAAAGTACGTCTTGATGCCGGTAAACGCGCGCCCGGCCTCGCCGTTGTCATGGTCGGCGACGACCCTGCCTCGGCCGTTTACGTTGGTAGTAAACGCCGCTCCTGTGACGAAGTGGGATTTATATCGGTTTCCCATGATCTGCCAGGTAAAACGACGCAGGATGAATTGCTTGCGTTAATCGATCAGCTTAATGAACAGGTTGCTATCGACGGTATTTTGGTGCAGCTGCCGCTACCTGAACATATCAATTCAGAGGTGGTGCTGGAGCGGATCCGCCCAGATAAAGATGTGGATGGCTTTCATCCGTATAACATCGGCCGCCTGGCTCAACGCATTCCAGCGCTACGCCCATGTACGCCAAAAGGGGTGATCACCCTACTTGATTCAACGGGTGTTAAATTTCACGGTAAACACGCGGTGATCGTTGGTGCCTCCAACATTGTTGGTCGACCAATGATCCTAGAGCTGCTGCTGGCTGGCTGCACCACCACATGTTGCCATCGCTTTACTGAAGATCTCGAAGCCGAAGTACGCCGTGCCGATATCCTGGTGGTTGCTGTAGGTAAGCCTGAATTTATCCCTGGTAACTGGGTTAAAGAGGGCGCTTACGTTATTGATGTTGGTATCAACCGAGTAGATGACGGACGCTTAGTCGGTGATGTTGAGTTTGCGCCGGCAGCAGAAAAAGCTGCATTCATCACCCCTGTACCGGGTGGAGTTGGCCCAATGACGGTAGCCAGCTTGATTGAAAATACCTTAGAAGCCTGCGAGCTATACCACGACAACGATTGACATGAGTTGCCTATTACCCTAAAAAAAACGCCCACACATGTGGGCGTTTTTATTTCTACTTTGGCTTTGCTACGGTAGAACCGCGGTTAACCTCGACGCCAAGTTGTGCCTTCAGGGCCATCTTCCAACACAATTTTCATCTCATTCAATTTGTCCCGCGCTTCGTCTGCTGCGCCCCAATCTTTTGCTGCCCGAGCGGCATTACGCTGCGCAATCAGAGATTCAATTAAAGCGACTTCATCTTGACTTTCATCGCCCTGCAAAAAAGTCGCTGGCGATTGTTGCAGTATGCCCAGCACGCCACCCAGCGCTGTTAACTGGGCAACTAACTGTGCCGCCCGTTCAGGCTCTGCTTGGCGACACCGATTGATCTCTTTCGCCAACTCAAACAATACCGACATCGCTTCCGGCACATTAAAGTCATCATCCATCGCCTGGCGGAACTTGCTCGTGGCATCCGTTGAAAAATCCGCTGCTGACGCAGGCTCAATATCACGCATCGCGGTATACAGACGTTCTAGGCCTGCCCTCGCCTGCTGCAAGTTATCCCGAGAGTAGTTCAACTGGCTACGATAATGACCAGACAATAGGAAGAAACGTATGGTTTCTGCGTCATACTCAGTTAACACGTCGCGAATAAGGAAAAAGTTGCCCAAGCTCTTTGACATCTTCTCACTGTCCACCTGCACCATGCCACTGTGCATCCACAGGTTGACATAGGGTGTATCAAAGGCGCAGCAAGACTGTGCAATCTCATTCTCATGGTGTGGAAAGATGAGGTCTGAGCCGCCGCAGTGAATATCGAAATGCTCACCGAGATGTTTGGCGTTCATCGCCGAACATTCGATATGCCAGCCTGGTCGGCCCTCTCCCCACGGAGAGCTCCAGCTAGGCTCACCCGGCTTTGCCATCTTCCAGAGCACAAAGTCGAGTGGGCTACGCTTGCTCCGTTCAACTTCTACCCTCGCGCCAGCCTGCAACATTTCGAGGTTTTGGCCACCTAACCGACCATACTCATCAAAACTTGAGACCTCGAACATCACATCACCGGTCTCCGCGACATAGGCGTGCTTTTTCTCAATCAGGCGCGCCACCAAAGCGATGATCTCATCCATATGGGTAGTCACGCGAGGTTCGATATCAGGGCGTAAAATATTTAATTTATCGTAATCTTCATGCATCCGCGCCACAGTGCGGGCAGTCAACTGGTCACAGCTCTCGCCATTTTCTAAAGCACGCTTAATGATCTTGTCGTCCACATCGGTGATGTTACGTACAAATTCCACCTGATAGCCGGAAAAACGCAGATAACGTACCACTACATCGAAGCTCACCGCGGTACGAGCATGGCCAATGTGACAATCATCGTACGCTGTAACCCCACACAGGTAGAGCCCTACTTTGCCGGGCTGAAGCGGTTGAAACGCCTTTTTTTCGCGGGTGAGCGTATTGTAGATCTGCAACATTGAAACAATCGTCCTTTGCGGTTAAATCACCAAATAGAGGGGGATTCTACCATCGCGTCCGCTGCCACGCATCGCCCTTTTTATCTCGGCTTTCTACTTAAACGGCACCTCACACCTTTCAGCCTTGCGTCGCATCCGCTAGAATCCAGCCAAACAATGCACTGGAGAGAGTTCAAATGGTTATCCTGCACACTAATTTTGGCGACATTAAAATAGAACTGAACGAAAAAGCGGCACCAGCAACCGTGGCAAATTTTGTCGAATACGTGAAATCAGGCTTCTATAACAACACCATTTTTCATCGTGTTATTGATGGCTTCATGATCCAAGGTGGTGGCTTTGAGCCAGGCATGGAACAAAAGGCAACCAACGAAAAGGTCAAAAACGAAGCTAACAATGGCCTGAGCAACAAAGTAGGCACCTTGGCAATGGCTCGTACCAACGATCCTCACTCAGCAACGTGCCAGTTCTTCATCAATGTTTCCGACAACACCTTCCTTGACCATACCTCTGAAACGCCTTCAGGTTGGGGCTACTGCGTATTTGCAGAAGTCGTTGAGGGAATGGATGTGATCGACAAAATCAAAGCGGTCAGTACAGGTAACTACGCCGGACACCAAGATGTGCCCCGTGAAGATGTAGTGATCGAATCTGCTGAACTGGTCTAACGCCTAGTGAGCACTCTCTTTATTTCAGATCTCCACCTCAGCGTCGAGCGGCCTGATATTACGGCCGCTTTCGTCGAGTTTATGACGGATACGGCCAGTCAGGCAGATGCACTTTATGTCCTAGGTGATCTGTTTGACGCCTGGTTTGGCGACGATTTTGAAGATGAGTGCATCAATCAGGTGAAGCAGGCGTTTTTGACCCTGACTCAAAGTGGTGTACCTGTCTATTTTATTCATGGGAATCGTGACTTTTTGTTAGGAAAGCGCTTTGCAAAACAGTCTGGCGTGACACTGCTGCCAGAACAGTGTGTCGTCGAACTGTATGGCAAACCGGTGGTGTTACTCCATGGTGACACCCTTTGCACCCAAGATCATGACTACCAAAAATTTCGCCGCAAGAGCCGAACTTGGTGGTGGCAAGGCTTTATGTTGTCGTTGCCGCTACGTCTGCGAAAAAAGATCGCCGATGATTACCGCGCAAAAAGCAAAGCAGCAACGGCGATGAAAAGCGCCGAAATTATGGATGTAACGTCAGCGGAAGTGACACAGGTCATGACTGATAACAACGTAGAGCTGATGATCCATGGCCATACTCATCGTCCCTTTGTCCATGATGTCACCTTGGCCAATGGCCGAACCGGACAACGTATCGTCCTCGGTGACTGGTATAGCCAATCCAGCTATCTCACCTTCGATGCCGATAGCTTTGAACTGCACCACGCTCCCCTGTCGCCAGAAGATAAAAATAGCGCTTAAGCAAAAACTGACGTTGGCACACCGCTGTGAAAACGAAATTGATCATCCTCGCTGGTCATCAGCAATGCTTCTTGCTCAGCAAAAAATGCGATGCGTTGCTCTAGCCCGTCAGCAGATATCGTCGCAGCAAGCTTCAGATAGTCCTGATAATGTCGCGCCTCCGACCGCAGTAAGGAGATATAGAACTTCTCCAGCTCCGCATCCAAATAGGGTGCCAGCTTGGCAAAGCGTTCACAGCTCCGCGCTTCAATAAAGGCACCGATAATCAACTTATCAACGGCAGCGGCGGGCTCATAGGTACGCACGTGTTTAATGAGCCCCTTGGCATATCTGGCCGCGGACAGCTGTTCATAAGGAATATCTCTGGCCTGCATGATCTCCAGCACCTGCTCAAAATGATGCAGTTCCTCTTTAATCAGACGCACCATCTTATCCAGCAGATCCTGCGTTTCCGGCTTAAGATCTTTGGTTTTTAAACTGCCAATCAATGCATTCTTCTTAGCAGAAAAAATACCGTCTCCCTCCTGCCGATAAACAAAGTCTTCATAAGGTTTTAACCAAGATAACAGGGTCGCACCACTCTCCTTGTCGATAGCGTAACGGCGAATAAGCAGCGCGGCACTCTGTGCTGCTTTCAGTTCACAGTTAGCATGATCCACCAACAAAGCGGACAAGCGCTCAGGCTTGATTGCTTCTTCAATCCAGGCTTCAGGCGTTTCACACTTAAGAAATTGATAGATGGGGGCCAGCAGTTGTTGATGTTCCAGATCCATGACAGCGATAGCTCAATTGCAGAATAGATACATGAATCGCCTATGCTACCTGCAACCAGCTCAGCTTTCAGCTTAGATCCACACAGTTCTTGTTCTATTACAGCTTCTGTGTCTGATCTAAACGCCTGAGTTCAGCGTAAGCAAGCTCATTGGTGCCATATCACGTTCTATTAGAGTGTGGAGAGCTGGATCATGATCCGCAGCACGAGTTGACTCCGCAACTTGCAGAAATCGCGATACTGGTCAATAAATGTTCATAGGGTGACGCGACAATTATAATAACGCGCGCCTGTTCTATTTCTTGGGGAAGAAGCAAAAGGGCAACAACTATGATATTGAACCACCTCTGGGGCATCTATGCCCACCCTCGTGAAGAATGGCAAGCAATCGACCTCAAACATGAAGGTTTAACCTACAGTTTGTCACATATAATGTTAACGGCCCTGATACCGGCGATCTGCAGTTACTATGCTGCTGCTCATATCGGCTGGAGTATTGGCGCAGGTGATCCCATCATGCTCACCGAAGCCAGTGCCCTCAAAATGTCGATAGCCATGTATTTTGGCTTAATTGCTGGCGTCTTTGGCTTGGCTTGGCTGACCCAGTGGATGGCACACACTTTCGGCACAAAAACCTCATTCACCCATGCGTTGGAACTCGCCGCTTATACCTCCACCCCCCTGTTTATGGTTGGCTTTGCCGCACTACTGCCAATCTTATGGTTTGTAATGCTGGTCGGACTCGCTGGCGTCGCCTATAGCGTCTATCTGCTTTATAGCGGCGTCCCTATCATGATGCATATCCCGGAAGAGCGTGGCTTTATCTACGCCAGTTCTGTGGTTACCTGCGGCTTGGTTTTGCTGGTTGCTCTGATGGCCGGGTCAGTGATCCTTTGGAACTTGGGTTTAGGCCCTGAATATATGTAAGTGGCCCTTTCTGTTAGATAAAAAAGGCAGCTTTCGCTGCCTTTTTTATTGTCAAAGACACTCAATCAGAGTATCTAAACCAGCCATTCACGGATGGCCTTCGTTATGCAGTTCCATGTTGGAGCTGTTCTGGAAAAACTCTTCATCAGCCTTGGCATCATCATTGCGCACTTGGTCAATATGCTCCAAATACTCTTGTGTCACATCGCCAGTGACGTACTGACCGGTAAATACTGATGTTTCAAACTGGTCAATATCAGGATTACCATCCTGAACCGCCAGCTCCAGATCCGCTAAATCCTGGAAGATCAAACCATCGGCACCAATGATGTCACAAATCTCATCCAGTTCACGACCATGGCCAATCAGTTCATTCGCCGATGGCATATCGATGCCGTAAACATTCGGGAAACGAATTTCCGGAGCCGCCGAAGCAAAATAAACTTTCTTTGCGCCCGCTTCCCTAGCCATCTCGATAATCTGATTTGACGTCGTACCACGAACAATTGAGTCATCCACCAGCAACACGTTCTTGCCTTTAAACTCGGTAGTGATCGCATTGAGCTTACGGCGTACCGATTTAACCCGCTCAGTTTGCCCAGGCATGATAAAAGTACGGCCAATGTAACGGTTTTTCACAAAACCCTGACGGTACGGTAGATCAAGGTTATTAGCGATTTCCAAAGCGATATCACAGGAAGTTTCAGGGATCGGGATAACAACATCGATATCCAGATCCGCCCACTCCTTGGCTATCTTTTTACCCAATCGCTGGCCCATACGAACACGGGAGGCATAAACCGACACGCCATCGATTTTGCTGTCTGGACGAGCGAAATAAACATATTCGAAAATACATGGGCAGCATTTAGGATCATCAGAACATTGCTGAGAAAACAGCTCGCCTTGATCCGTAATATACACTGCTTCACCTGGAGCTAAGTCGCGAACAAACTGGTAACCGACAGCATCTAACGCAACGCTTTCCGACGCGACCATATAGTCAAAACCGCCGTCAGCCTTGGCTCGTTTACCAAGAACAATAGGTCGGATACCAAAAGCATCTCTGAAGGCAACCATACCTTGACCAATAATCATAGCGATAGCGGCATAACCACCCCGGCAGCGCTTATGAACACGGGAAACAGCGCCAAACACATGCTCAGGGGTGAGCTGAAGATTAGGCTCGTAGCATAGCTCGTGGGCAAGTACGTTTAGCAGTACTTCGGAATCTGACGTGGTATTGATATGACGGCGAGCTTCATTAAAAAGCATCTCTTTTAGCTCATCGGCATTGGTCAAATTACCGTTGTGAGCGAGAGCAATACCAAAAGGGCTATTAACGTAAAACGGCTGCGCCTCGGCAGAGCTAGAGCTACCAGCGGTTGGGTAACGCACATGACCAATGCCAACATTGCCCCGTAAACGGTGCATATGCTTAACATCAAATACATCACGCACCAGACCATTGGCCTTACGCAATCTAAAATTACCATCTTCGGTAATAGTAACGATACCTGCCGCGTCTTGGCCGCGGTGCTGAAGCACAGTGAGCGCGTCATAAATAGATTGGTTAACTGGCGACTGAGCCACGATCCCAACAATGCCACACATAGCGAATATACCCCGTTTTTAAACTGCGCTAGCAGCCTGGTCGACCAACTCTTGTGTCTCGTCCAGGTGTTCAAAGAACCAGTCAATGATGATTTCAAAGTGCGGGATCAATTCAGAAGCCTGCCACCAAGGTCTATCAGCGAACTGGAAAAATTTAGTCATTAAGAAAATCATGGCGCAAACAACCAGCACCCCACGCAGGCCACCAAAGCATATGCCGAGCACGCGATCTGTGCCTGACAATCCGGTCTTCTGAACTAATTGGGAGATGATGTAGTTGATGAGTGCGCCAAGGATCAAGGTGCAAATAAAGAGTACCAGTGCAGATACCCCGTCCCGGATCAGAGCGTCAGAGATACTGTCCGCCAGCAGAGCAGAGAGATCACGATAGAAAGTGCTAGAGATAAAAAACGCCGCCACCCAACTGACCAACGACATTGCTTCTTTAACGAAACCGCGTATCAAGCTGATCAGCGATGATAACGCTATGACGCCGAGAATGAGGAAATCAATCCAAATCATGTACTACGCACCTATTTCAGGACGGCGCGAATTCTAACAAAGCATTCACGGTTTGCCTATCCCGCCTATTGTTCCAAAGGGTTATATGCGGTCAGTTGGCCAGTCAGGCCAGTCAGTTTTTTCAAACTTTCCAGTTTGCTTTCAAGCGCTTGTTTATCAAGACTTGGACCAATATAAACTCGCGTGATCATGCCATCTTTTGGTGTTTTTGGTCGGGTATACACTGTATAACCGCCCTTTTCCAACTTGTTGATCAGACCATTGACGTTTTTAGCGTTCTTAAAGCCACCCAACTGAATAGCCCAGGCATTATCCTTAAAGCCTTCCAGTTTCGGCGCTGATTTGACTGGTTTTACGACTACTGGCGCTGGCGTTGCTGCGTCAATATCGGGCTCGCTGACCACCACATTGTCGCCATCAATATCAACAACTGGCGGCTGGTTCTCAGCTAAGAGCGCCGCGGCCGTATCTTCCTGCTCAACCAACCCCTCAGCTGCCGCCAAGTCATCTTGATGGATCGCTAGGTCAACCTCGGGTTTCAAGGGGATCACAGCAAACTCATCACTATGCCGCTGTTTTTCGCCATCAAGCAAATCAGGCAATACAATGATGCCTACGGCGAGTAATGCCACTGTACCCACTAATCGATTGGTAAGTTGATTGGCCAAAAAACGTCCCCTGCTTAGGCTGATATCTCGGCGACAGTGTAAAACGAGCCAAAAACGATTACCACATCACCCGCCGAAGCATGTGCTAAGGCGTGATCATAGGCATCTTTCACTTGCTCAAAACGGTCGCTGGACGAGCCAAGCTCGGCTAACTTATCTTCTAATAGATCACTCGTCGCGCCGCGCGGAACATCCAAACTGGCAACGAGCCATTGATCCACCGTCGGCAGCATTACCGATAGCGTCGCGGCAATATCTTTGTCCGCCAACATCGCCACGACAGCAATCACCTTACCGTCACCTTTCAATGCTTGTAACCGCTTGTTTAAGTAGTTAGCAGCATGGGGATTATGGCCAACATCAAGCACCACAGTTGGCTGTTGGGAAATAACCTGAAAGCGACCAGGAAGCACGGTATTAATCAATACCTGCTTAACCAGCTCAATGTCGGGCATCAGCTTCAGTTGATGCAAAGTCATCAACGCAGTGGCAGCATTCGCCAACGGAATATTCGGCAGTGGCAGTCGCTCCAACAGCTGACCTTCCGTTTGCCAGTACCAACTGTCCTGTCGCTTCTTATAGTGAAAATCCTCGCCCACAAAAGCTGGGATAGCCTGCTTGAGTCGACTCTGTTCAAGCATGGTGGATGGCACATCGGGTTCGCCAATAATGGCAGGCTTGTTGGCGCGGAAGATACCGGCCTTCTCAAAACCAACAGATTCACGGGTGTTACCAAGAAAGGACTGATGGTCCAGGTCGACACTGGTGATCACGCTGGCATCAGCATCAACAATATTGGTTGCATCCAGTCGACCACCTAAACCCACTTCCAGCAGGGCGACATCTACATCGGCTTGAGCAATTAGCCATAAGGCAGCCAAGGTACCAAACTCAAAATAGGTCAGCGCAATATCACCCCGAGCAGCCTCTACAGCAGCAAACGCTTGGCAGTGTTGGCTGTCCTCTAACTCCTTACCATTGATACGAACACGTTCGTTGTAATGTCTAAGGTGAGGTGAAGAATAGATACCCGTCGTCAGCCCCTGTACCAAACAGAGGTTTTCCAACAGAGCAACCGTCGACCCCTTACCGTTAGTGCCACCGACCAACAATACTGTTGGTGCTGGCTTAATTAACGATAAACGCGCCGCCAGCTTGGACACACGCTCCAGCCCCATCTCAATTTCAGCGGGGTGCAGCTTTTCCAAATAACAAAGCCAGTCCTCAAGGGACTGGCTTTCAAAACGTTCATTTTGCATCAATGGGATCCGACTACTCGCTTACAGCCGCTTCGGTGCTCGGTTTATCACTGAGTTTTGCCAATACACGGGCCAAGGTGTCACGCATCTCTCGACGATCTACGATCATATCGACAGCACCGTGCTCGACCAAAAACTCACTGCGTTGGAAGCCCTCTGGCAACTTCTCTCGCACCGTCTGCTCAATAACCCGTGGTCCAGCAAAACCAATCAGTGCTTTCGGCTCAGCAACATTTAAATCACCTAACATCGCTAAGCTCGCCGATACACCACCCATCGTTGGATCGGTTAAGACTGAGATAAACGGTAGGCCTTTTTCACTCATTTTTGCCAAAGCAGCACTGGTTTTAGCCATCTGCATTAACGAAAACAACGCTTCCTGCATCCGAGCGCCACCACTGGCTGAGAAGCAGATCAGTGGACGATTTTCAGCCAAGCAGACCTCAACGGCTTTTACAAAGCGAGCACCAACGACCGACGCCATTGAGCCGCCCATGAAAGAGAACTCGAATGCTGCTGCAACAATTGGCAACCCTTTCAGCTCACCTTTCATCGCTACTAATGCATCTTTTTCACCCGACGCCTTTTGCGCCGACGCAATACGCTCTTTATATCGCTTGGTGTCTTTAAATCTCAGAATATCTCGCGGCTCAAGTTCACTACCCAGTTCTTCCCGTGAACCGGGATCCAGGAAACTATCCAGTCTAGGGCGAGCATGGATGCGCATGTGATGGGTACACTTGGGGCATACCTCTTGATTGCGCTCTAACTCCGCGCGATAAAGCACCTGTTCGCAGGCTGGACATTTAGTCCAGATCCCTTCAGGAATATTTCGACGCTTAGTCGAACCGCTTTTGCTCTTGGGAAGAATCTTCTCAATCCAGCTCATTATTTCCCTCTGTATCGTCCGCTATTACTGCTGCTATGACAGTTTTAGCTCAACAAAATTCATTGCAAAACACCGGGTTCCGGCAAAACTGTCCAATTTAATCACAACCTGCCCCCTAAACATAAGAGAAAACTGGTCATACCCCATCATCACGCACCCAAAAAAACACCCTATTAGGCTAAAAACAGCGGCCCCATCGGCGTTTTTGGCAAATCCCACTCATCAGGATAGCTGACATCAACTAAATAGAGGCCATTAGGTTTTGCCGTTGCACCTGCCTGACAACGATCTTTTGCCGCTAAAACATCGGCGATCCAAGTAGTCGGCGCTTCACCTTCCCCGACCACAATCAAACTTCCAACAATATTGCGCACCATATGATGAAGAAAGGCATTAGCTTTTACATCAACAATAATATAGCTGCCACGGCGTTGCACAGTAATATGGCTGAGGCTACGCATAGGAGAGTTCGACTGGCAGTGTACAGCGCGAAATGAGGTGAAGTCATGCTCACCAACCAAGCATTGCGCCGCAATGTGCATGGCTGCCGCATCCAGTGGCATATGGTAATGACTAACGCCGCGGCGCAAAATACCGGGACGCAGACGTTCATTAAAAATGATGTATCGGTAACGACGGGCAAACGCGGTAAAGCGTGCGTGAAAATCATCACTGACCAGTTTGCCCCAAGTCACGGCGATATCATCGGGTAGCTTCGAATTCACCCCGAGCGTCCACGCTCCCATATCGCGCTCAGCACTGGTATCAAAGTGAACAACCTGACCGGTTGCATGAACCCCAGCATCCGTCCGTCCAGCACACACCAGCTCGATAGGTTCATTGGCGATCGAACCTATCGCTTCTTCCAACTTCTGTTGCACACCTAACGCGTGGCGTTGGCGTTGCCAGCCGGAATATTTAGCACCATCGTATTCGATGCCAAGGGCCAATCGCATAAAACACCGTCTCGATAAAACGAAAAGGCCGGTATTATACCGGCCTTTGCAAATTCCGCGAGTCGCTACTGATTCAATCTTGAAAGTAACAACTGCGCTTCCACTCTCTGATCTTCAGAGCCCTTTTCAATCACTTCGTTGAGTATAACCGTTGCCCCTTCAGGATCATCGATCTCAATGTAGGCTCGGGCTAAATCAAGCTTGGCGCTATACCCATTGTCGTCATCAACATCCATCTCCCGGGCATCAGGGGCTATGTCAGCAAAACCTTTCAGAGCCTTAGCTACACCGCCCGAATGATAAGGTTCAGTCGGACTACCGCTCTCCTGCTCTGGCGTATCCATAATGCTGTCGATATCGATATACCCTTCAGCATCAGCCTGCTCACCCGTTCTCTCTTCCGTTTCACTAGCGAGAGATAGGTTTTCGCTATCATCAACTTTAGCCGGTGATGGCTCATCATCCAACGCTAACGAAAGGCCAAGATCCTCTTCCAGAGACGGCGCCCGCTCTGCTTCTGACTCTTCTTCCTCTGGCAACTCAGCCACGGCATCATCAAGAGACAGTGAAAGGCCACTATCATCAATACTGTCCGCTTCTGCCAATAGAGCGTCCAGATCATCCGCTTCTTCCAACGCAGGCGCTGTCGTTTCAGCGGCTGGCTCGGTTTCATCGGCAAGTGACAACTCATTTAGCAGTTCGTCAGCAGAGACCTCATCTAGACGTTCAAGATCTTCACCGGCCGGAGACTCGTCCAATGCTTCGGCAAGGATTTCATCGTCACCACCAAGGCTGAGATCTATCTCATCCTCTGGAAGAGGTTCATCTTCCAGTGCTAACTCATCAAGGTTAAAATCCGCCAACTCAGCGTCACTTGCTGACAGTTCCTCATCATCAACCGTGAGATCGACATCTTCAACGCTAAGGTCTGCCTCATCCGCGGCGTCAACTAGTGACAGCGCATCTTCGACCTCTTCAGTTTCATCAGCAACGATCGCCTCATCGCTACTCTCTTGCTCGGTCGCTTCCGTCAATAGCGCATCGAGGTCATCAATTTCAGCCAGCGTGTCGGTAGCAAGTTCTTCATCAGCCAACGCCAGCTCGGCGTCATCAATAGGAGCTTCACTATCCGCAAGCGCTTCCAACGCATCATCGACACTGACGGGCTCGGCCGCTTCAGCCAGTAAAGCATCTAAATCATCGACCTCAGCAAGCGTATCGCTTTCGAGAGGCGCCTCTTCTACTTCGAGATCTTGGCCTGATTCCTCTTCCGTTGCTGCGGCTAACAAAGCATCCAGATCATCGCCATCATCTGCCAGATCGATCTCTTGCTCTGCAGTCTCTTCAGCTGCAGGCTCGACAACGTCACTCTCAGGTTCAGCCACATCAGCTGCAGCTAACAATGCATCTAGATCATCGCCATCATCTGCCAGATCGATCTCTTGCTCTGCAACCTCTTCAGCTGCAGGCTCGACAACGTCAGCCTCAGGTTCAGCCTCATCAGCTGCAGCTAACAATGCATCTAGATCATCAGCCTGATCAGGCTCTTGCTCTGCAGCCTCTTCGGCAACAAGCTCTGCAACATCACTCTCAGGCTCACCTTCACCAGTGGCGGCTAACAATGCATCAATATCATCAAGGTCAGCATCGACATCTAAATCATCGACAATCTGCTCCTCAACTTCTTCAACCTCTTCGGCGCTTTCCGCCACCTCATCTTCGCTAGCAGAGGCAAGTAGAGCATCAATATCATCAGTATCGACAGCGGCTTGTTCATCGCTAACTTCTGTCTCGACGGGTTCCGCGGCAGCACTATCATCCTGCGTCGCAGCCAACAGTTCGTCTATATCAAGCTCATCAGCACTGGCCTCTTCAGACTCCTCGGCAACTTGTTCAACCGGCTCATCTACTGCCCCGGCTTGTGCCTCAGTTTCTGCCAATAAGGCATCAATATCATCGACATCCACCGGCGCGTCAGCAGCTTCTTCTGCAACCGCCTCTTCGCTATCGTCTTCTTCACTGACACTGGCCAACAGAGCGTCTAAGTCATCCTGCTCAACGGCTGTATCAACCATATCAACCGCTTCGTCACTACGCTCTTCAACGCCATCAGACAGATCAAGCTCCGAATCAGCAGAAGCAGGCTGAGTCGAAGCGTCATCTTTTCCCGACGAATCCTCGTCAAAATCAGCAAGCAAGCTATCAATGTCATCTAGGCCTAATTCAGCCTCGTCAATCTCCTCACTTGCAGGCTCCGGCGCAATCTCAGTGTCATCAGACAGTTCAATCGCATCACCCAGCTCGTCTTCGAGGATCTCATGAGCCGCTTCATCGCCGAACAGTTGCGATGCATCCGCTTCACCAAGATCGGCCAACAGATCGTCATCATCGTCGTCAACCAATACCGACTGTTCAACATCATCCTCGAGATCAAATGCGTCCAGTTCATCCAAGCCTGCAACCTCTTCCTCAGGCAAGGCTTCTGGCGCACCAATGGTATCGGCTTCAACCGTATCTGTAGGCAGCTCTGTCGCCACAGTGCTCTCTTCTGCTGGGCTATCACTGCGGTTTTTACGCAGCAACCAGAACGCCAGCAAGCCGATGAATAAGACGGTTGGAATGGTAGTCAGCAAGGCGAGTAGCCCCTGACGCTCCATCAACCACTGATCCCAACTTTGATCAGCCAACTTTTGATCTTCAATTTGCGTCAGCTCACCCACTTGTCTTTGCGCCTCTAACAAGTCAGCTAACTTCTGCTGCAACACTTCCTCTTTGCCCACCTGCTCTTTTAGCAGTGCCAACTCTTTGTTTGCACTTTCGAGTTGCAGGCGTAAACGCGCGTTCTCAGCACGCAGGGTTTCAACCGCCCCGCCAGCTTGCGCTAACTCTGTTGATAAGGTTTCACTGCGCAGGTCTTCGACCTTTTCCATTTTTTCAACTTGCTGCTCAAGTACAAGTTTCTCTTGTCTCAGGCGCTCTTTCTCCGCCGCAGCCGCGGCTTTCTCCGCTTCTAACGCAGCAAGTTTTTCCGCTTCTTTGGCTTTCTGTTTCTGCTCAGATTGTGCTTGCGGACCCCGTTGAGCCCAGTCATTAAAGCGAGCTTGAGCGTCTGCCGCGCTAAGCTGCTGGATCTGATCCATTGGTGGCACCATCAGCACACTGCCATTTCTTAGCCTGTGCAGATCACCATCTTCGAAAGCTGATGGGTTGGCATCATAGATCGCCATCATGGTCTGATAGATAGAGACACTGCTATCGGGACGCATTTTGACCGCGATGGACCACATGGTGTCATCAGGTACCACCGGGCCGAATGAGCGAACATCATAGGCATTCGCCTGGTCAGGGGCTTTTTGTCCACCCTCACCTTTGATCTCTACACGAGCATATAGGTCTTTATCGGTCGCCAAGGGCGCTTCAATCACACCCAACTGCACTACGTCATGGCTTGCACCGGGTGACGGTGTGTTGGCATATCCCAGCGAAACACAAGAAAACGCTGAGCCAATCATTAGCGAAGTCAGCAATACGCGCGGCATAAATTTCATACAACAGTCCTGATCTGGTAATCGGCCATACTAAGGCTTTCGGCACATCTTGTTGTTAACTTGAGGTTATCCCAAAGTAACAAAAACTTAAGATGGCCTGACTATAAGATAGTGTTTGGCCATTATCTATCAATGAGTAAGGCGATTAATGTGGGGAGCGTCAAGCATTTAGCTGACCAATCACGTTGACCGGCAGCAAAAACAGCTAAGCGAAGCGTTTTACGCGCGTTGCTAGTCAAAGCGCGTTACATAACTGAAGCTGCGTTTTCTACCAACTCAGCCATTAAAAATCGCGATATCCCCCTAGTCTGGGCGGGAGAAACCTAACTGATACAGCGGCGCTAGCTGCAGTGAAGTTACCGACGGATTACCTGTGATGACCGCCGATGATAATTCACGGCGTTCAGGATAAAAACGCCGTAACCAATCAAACCCCTTACCCGCCAATGCATGCTCTCGGAACAGCTTGTCATCTCGGCGCACATCATAAACCGCATGAACCAAACGTTGTACGATCTCTGGTGTGGGTGGCTGCCCCAAATTAAAACCGGCAATTTCTGGGTGTGGCAGAAAATCCTCAAGATGCTGACTGACTCTGCGTCCACAATGATCCGCAAACGCTTGATAAATCATCTCTGTTCCCCGCGCTTTCCCTTCCAGCGAGTAACCAGCGATATGTGCTGTGGCCAACTCCACTAACGGCAATAGCTCTGCCATCACATGGGGTTCGTTCTCCCACACATCGAGTACAGTGGGCAGTTGTTTGCCTTGGGATAACACGTGGTACAGCGCCTTATTGTCAATGACTTCGCCACGACTGGCATTGACCAACACAGTGCCAGGGTTAAGTGCTGATAGGAAAGCTTCATCAACCATATGGAAGGTTGGATATTGGCCATCACGGGTCAATGGCACATGAAACGTGATAATGTCTGCTCTTGCCGCCTCTTCCAACGACACGTATTGGCGAAACGCATCTGCAGGGGCTTTAAACGGATCACAAAGCAGATAGTTGATCCCAAGCGCCTCACATTTATCGATCACGCGAGTCCCAATATTTCCAACCCCAATAATCGCCACCGTTTTATCGCGCAGATTAAACTGGTGTTGCTGCGCCAAAACAAATAAGGCACTAATCAGGTAATCAGCCACCGAGTGCGCATTGCAGCCCGGTGCGTTGACAAAACTGATATCTCGACTCATCAACAATGATTTATCGACATGATCTGTACCTATGGTGGCCGAGCCAACAAACGAGAGTTTATTGGCTTCTGTTAGCAATGCTTCATTGACCTTGGTGACGGAGCGGATCATCAAACCATCAACATCTTTTAATTTTGATGGCGTCAGGTCACGCCCAGAGATTGCTTCAACCTGACCAAATTCGCTGAATAGCTGGCGCGCATAGGGCATATTTTCATCAACAAGAATTCGCATCTCACACTCACATCAATAGGCTTTGAGAGCTGGCACTCTAATCTGCACTTTCAAGGCTGTCCAGTTAGCGAGCAAGGGATTAGACAATAGCTTAGTCTAATTGGCTTTTTAATATTCAAATCAACTAAATAATACACCGCCTAAACGTAAAAAAGGGCCCTTAGGCCCTTTCAATACTGCGATAGCTAATCTGCAGTTAAGCTTCGTACTTGCTGAATACCAAGGTGGCGTTTGTACCGCCAAAACCAAAGCTGTTTGACATCACAGTCTTAAGCTCAGCATCACGGGCTTCAGTCACCACGGGTAAACCTGCGGCTTCTGGATCAAGCTCATCAATATTGATTGATGGCGCGATAAAGCCATTGTCCATCATCAATAGTGAATAGACCGCCTCATGAACGCCCGCCGCACCCAGAGCATGCCCAGTCATAGACTTACTGGCACTCAAGGCTGGCGCATTGTCACCAAACACTTCTTTAATCGCGCCCAGCTCTTTCACATCACCAACCGGCGTGCTGGTGCCATGGGTATTCAAATAGTCGATTGGGGCATCAACAGTATCCATCGCCTGACGCATACAACGTACAGCACCCTCGCCTGACGGAGCCACCATATCGTAGCCGTCAGAGGTTGCGCCATAACCTACAACTTCACCATAAATTTTTGCGCCACGGGCCAAAGCATGTTCGAGTTCTTCAACCACAACCATGCCGCCGCCACCGGAGATAACAAAACCATCGCGGCTGGTATCATACGTACGTGATGCTAATTCTGGCGTATCGTTGTACTTGGTAGATAACGCGCCCATGCCATCGAACTGCACAGCCAGAGACCAATGAACTTCTTCACCACCACCAGCGAATACAACATCTTGCTTACCCAACTGAATAAGCTCTAAAGCGTGGCCGATACAGTGTGCAGAGGTAGCACAAGCTGAACTCATCGAGTAGTTAACACCTTTGATCTTGAATGGTGTCGCCAAACAAGCGGAAGTCGTACTGCCCATGGTACGTGGTACCATGTAAGGCCCGACACGACGAACACCTTTTTCGCGCAAAATATCAGCCGCAGCAACCTGATTCTCGGAACTTGCGCCGCCAGAACCAGCCACGAGGCCGGTGCGAGGATTGGAAACTTGTGCTTCATCCAAGCCTGAATCTGCGATCGCCTGATCCATTGCAATATATGCGTACGCTGCTGCGTTGCCCATAAAGCGCATCGCCTTACGGTCAATATGTTCACTGGGATCGAGTTTCACATCACCCCAAACCTGACTACGCATGCCCATTTCAGCAAAGGATTCGGCCTTAGTGATACCAGAGCGTCCAGCCTTTAGTGATGCCAAAACCTCTTCTGCATTATTTCCGATACTGGAAACAATACCGATACCTGTGATTACCGCTCGTTTCATTGCCACAACCTTGATTCTTAATCCAACCGGGGATAATAGCCGCAAAGCACCATCAAACTGGTCGGCTTTCAGCGGCACCAAACACTACCTTCCTACTTACAATGCAGTAGAATAGCGCGTCTTGTCGCGTAATGGAGCTTTTTTTCAATGGCACAAAAGTTCAACCTCAGTCATGCACAACTTGATTGGTCTGATCCCACCACCCCTGTGGCCACTGAGTTTGATGATGTCTACTTCTCCAGAGCCTCAGGACTGGAGGAGAGCGCCTATGTGTTTATGGCGCAAAATCGTCTTCCAGAACGCTGGCAAAACAGTGACAACCCGTTGTTTGTCGTCGCCGAAACGGGGTTTGGCACCGGCCTGAATTTTTTGCTCACCTGGAGCGAATTCGAACGCTCCCGTGACGCCGCAAACGATAAGCCACACAGCCAACGCCTGCACTTCGTCTCATTTGAAAAGTATCCATTACAGCCTGAGGACTTAGCCAAAGCACTCAGCGTTTGGCCACAGCTGCAACACTATATCGCGCCACTTTTAACCCAGTATCCGCCAGCCGTTGCTGGCTGCCACCGCCTGACCTTCGACCATGGGCGCGTCACTCTGGATTTATGGCTGGGTGATGTTAACGACTGGCTACCGCAGATCAATGCCAGCGCCAACTCTCACCCTCATATCGTCAACGCCTGGTACCTGGACGGTTTTGCCCCGTCAAAAAACCCAGAGATGTGGCAACCCACACTATTCCTGCAGATGGCTCGACTGTCGGCACCCGATGCCACCGTCGCCACATTTACTGCCGCGGGCATGATACGCCGCTCGCTGATCGCCGCCGGTTTCGAGATGTGGAAAGTAAAAGGATTTGGCCGTAAACGGGAGATGCTGGCAGGCAAATACCAGTCTCACGATGACAGCATAACGACCTCAACCGCACCGAATAGCAGCCAACCGGTCACCATCATAGGTAATGGCATCGCGGCAGCGACACTGGTTTACTCCCTAACCAAGCGCGGCATCAACTGCAAAGTGATCAGCCAAGACGAAACACCAGGCTCGCAGGCATCGGGCAACCGTCAAGGGGCTATCTATCCACTGCTACATGTTGAACTCGATGCTATCAGCCAATTTTTTACCCCTGCGTCGCTGTTTGCCGTCCAGCAAACCCAACAGCTCGCCGAACAAGCGAAGGCGCAAGGTGCTGAACTGAATTTACAGCTCAACGGCGTCTTGCAGCTTGCTTTCAATGAGCGCAGTCAACAACGCCAACAAAAGCTGCTCGCCAGCGCGCTATACCCTCCCGCACTGATGCACTCGGTAGACGCCAACCAGGCCTCCGAATTAGCTGGGGTAACTCTGCCCCATGACGCACTGTTTTATCCAAATGCAGGCTGGGTCTCCCCTGCTGAACTTTGTCAGACGCTATTCCGTTGGGCGGAACAAACAGGCCTGTTGGAAACAGTTCATGCCAGAGTTGAAGACATATCTGCAAGCGAACAAGGCTGGCAGCTCACCCTGTTGCCTGCCGACAATACGGCAAAACCCAGCAGTTATGCACTAAACCATACGCCATTGATTGTCTGTGCAGGCCATCAAAGCCAGCTAGGCCCATTAGCCTCGCTACCCTTAACACCGATCCGTGGTCAGGTCAGTCACGTGCACGCCACCACGACATCGCAACCACTAAAGCGCGTCCTTTGCTATGAAGGCTACATGACCCCTGCGGTGGCAGGTGAACACTGTATTGGCTCGAGCTTTAAACGGGGCAACCTCGATACCGAACTAAGTCCAATCGAAGCTGCAGAAAACCTAGACAAGCTGCAGCGCTGTCTAGCGCCTGCACCGTGGACACAAACCTTATCGATGAGCCAACAGGGAAAGGTCGGCTTTCGCTGTGCTTCACCTGATCATCTGCCGCTGGTGGGTCCGGTGCCGGTTCAGACGACATTAGCAGAAGTCACCCTCAGTGACGGCCCGCAATCTTTACCTGGGGCACCTATGCTGTGGACACTGACCGGGCTAGGCTCTCGCGGCCTAACGTCTGCCTGGCTATGTGCCGAGCAACTCGTTGCCCAGCTTGTGAGCGAACCAGAGCCATTACCCCTGAGCCAATCAGATAGCCTAAGTGCCAAGCGTTTTATCTGGCGACAACTCAAGCGCCAAGCAAAACAATCTGACAGCGCTAGGCACGCCGTCGACCATGGTAAGAACAGGTAAACGGCGGGGTTGCACCGTAACCCCTTCAGCCGCCGCAGAAAGTATTTAAGCAGCTCCTGTACAAAGCGCAACATCTTGCTAACATTACAAGATCAACTCACAGTGAGGCGTCCGCATGGAAGCAAGCCAACGTAATGGGAGCACAGGGTGAATTCTCGGGCAAAGCTAGCACTGCTTTTGACGATGTTTATGCTTTGGGGTCAACCCAGTCTGGCGGATGAACCGTCTTCTTCGCCAGTGACGGGGATGTCTACAGGCACGCCCATTAGCCTCACCGAACTAAAAGAGTTAGCCCGTCGCGACCCCACCGCGACCATACAACAGGGTAACCTGCTACTCGATACTCCGCTGTCCGCAGTAGACGCCGCCAACGTCAAAGTCGCTGTTGCGTGGGCATATATGCTGCAGGGGCAATATCCAAGAAGTGCGCTGTTAACCGAACAAGCGTTAATGGTCGCTGAACAACACAACCTGCCTCGATTACGTGTCGAAGCAATTAACCTCGAAGGGGCATTGGCCTTTCGCCAAGGACGCTTTGAGCAAGCAGAAGTCTATTTTCACAAAACACTGGCGATCGCCGACCAACATAAGTATCTGGACAGGCAGGTCAGTGCCCACTCAAACCTGGGCAGTGTCTACCGTAGTCTTGGCGAGCCAGTGCTTGCGCTCGACAACCTATACAAGGCGCTCAATTATAGCTACCAACTGAATGATCCCTGGCGCACCGGTGTCACCGAGGTGAACTTAGGGTTAATTTACAAAGACAACGCGCAGTTCAACAACGCATTAAACCGCTTTAATAATGCACTAGCCAGTTTTGCCAAAGCAAACAACGAATTGGCTGCCGTTTATCCGCTTGGCTATATTTCCGAGGTGTATCAAACACAAGGCAAATACCATGAAGCTTTGGACACAGCGTTAAAGACCCACGCTATTTGGCAACGTCATCAGGAGAAAGATGCTGTCGCACGTAGCCATCTAAATTTGGCAAAACTGCAACGCCTGCTGAAACGTAAAGATCTTGCTCAAAGCCACCTAGATTCGGCCAAGAGTGGTTATCAACAGCTGAATAATAGTAACGGTATTGCTAACGTGTTAATGGAGAGCGGTGAACTGGCGCTCGACCATGAACAGTACCAAAAGGCGCAGCAACACTTTCGTCAGGCACTGTCGCTATATCAGGCCGAGGATCAACGCAACGCTCAGCTTGAATCCTTACTTGCCATTGCCGAAAGCTGGCTGCTACGCAACCAACCGAAACAAGCGGAGAGTTTTCTCAAACGCGCCAACAACGACACTCTGAAAAATGCACCGCCGACACTGCAGTTAAAAACCGATCTATTAAAAGCCAGAAGCCGCTTACTGTTAGGGCGTTTAACTTCCGCCCAAACCTTTGCACAATCAGCAGCGGCACTGGCAGAACAGCTCGAGCTGCTTGAGGAAGCCAGTCAAAGCTACCAGCTCCTGACCGATATCTATCAGCAACAAAACAGATTCAAAGACGCCTTTTTTGCCCATAAGACAGCGGATAACTACACCAACCAACTGGCGCAACAAAATCAGAATACAAATTTGCAACTACTCAGAGCAGAACACCAACTGTCAGTACAATCGGAACAACTAGCGCAACTTAAATCAGGCAAACTGCAAGCAGAGCTCGCCCTTGCTCAGCAAGATTGGCAAAAGAAAAGCCTGCAAGCGACCATCGCTGTGTTATGCATTTTGCTCTGCCTGATCAGTGCGCTGGTTTACCAAAGCCGACGGCTCGCCAAAGCCTATGAAGATCAGAGTGAGCACGATCCCCTAACCAAACTTGGTAATCGCCGTTTTCTGCAGCACTGGCTCTCGATCCAGATACCGATCATGCGCCGCCGCTGGTTTCAACGCCGCTCATCGATCTACTCAAGTGCTGACATCTACTTCTTTATGATTGACCTCGACTTTTTCAAGGAGGTCAATGATAAGCACGGCCACTCCGCCGGAGACGAGGTACTGGTGCAGTTCAGCCGCCTCTGTACTAAGCTGCTGCGTGACAGTGACCAGCTGGTACGAATGGGCGGAGAAGAGTTTCTCTTGGTTGCCCAGCAAATAGATGAGTATGGCGCAGCACAACTGGCGGAAAAGATACGCCGAGTCGTCGCCCGACATAGCTTTATCGTCGCTGACAATCAGCCCATCAGCATCACCTGCTCTCTGGGCTTTGCACCGTTCCCTCTCGCCGAACAAGAACCAGATGAAGCGATGATTGAGCCCGCAATCATGCTCTCCGATCGTCTGCTTTATGAAGCCAAAGCCAAATACCGCAATGCCTGGTTGGGGTTAGGCACAAGCAAGAGCTGGCAGTCTCGGGAGTTGATGGATGCCGACATAGACGAGCTCTATGCCGCGCTGCATAGAAATGAAGTGCAGTTGCACAGTAGCCATCCGCTCCCAACCGAAGCCGAGATAGAAGCAGATACAGACGCGGGCACAGGGAAAGAAAGCCCCCGCACGACGCGTAATGCACCTCCCGCAGCAAAAACAAACACCGTTGCTCCGATAAAAAAATCGGACTCAACATCCTAATTACGGTTTGTCAGGCCGATCCGGCAGGCCGAAAAATGAAGCGGGTCAAATATTTCGCACTCTTTCGGGCAACCACCGCCCGCTGACATACACTGAGTTTATCCTTGATTTTTTATCGCAGGCTCTATGGGACAAGCCGTTGATAAGCATCATTTCTGTGCGGCTGATTTTGAGCGCTTTGCACAATGCCTTGAACAGGACATTGAAGCACTAGCATGCTTATTAGATAAACCAGATTTCGGCGTTGGCCCCTGCTCTCTGGGAGCAGAGCTTGAGTTGTACTTGGTCGATCACTGCGGCCACCCTCAACCATTCAACAAACACTTCCAAAAACTGGCGAACGATCCATTACTCACACTAGAACTTAACCGCTTCAACCTGGAATACAATCTGTCCCCGGTACCCGCTGCGGGCACACCTTTTACCGCAATTCACCGTCAGCTAAACGAAAAGCTGGCTGAACTTCGTCATATTGCTGCGCCAACCGATACACGCATTCTCGCCATTGGCATTCTTCCCACATTAAGGCAAAGCGATTTTGGCTTAGCCAACATGACCGACGAACCTCGTTATCATGCGCTTTCCCAAAGACTGGATGAACTAAAACAAGATCCGTTTTATATCCATATCGATGGCGCAGAGCCGCTCAAATTACACACCGACTTTTTAACTCTGGAAGGTGCAAACACATCATTTCAGGTTCATCTGAGAGTAAACCCAAAAGAGTTTGTCGATCACTACAACGCCATACAGTTAGTTACGCCGATCGCGCTTGGTTTAGCAGCCAACTCACCGACTCTGCTCGGCCATCGGCTGTGGCACGAAACCAGGATCACGCTGTTTAAACAGTCGATCGACTACCGAGACAGACATTCAAATCATTGGCGCCCACCCGCCCGTGTGGGTTTCGGTTGTGGTTGGGCACGCAAAAGTCCACTGGAACTGTTTTCCTCCAGCGCACGTCAATTCCCCGTGATGATGCCGGTTGACTACCATGAATCACCGTTGACTGACATCCAGCAAGGTAAAACGCCCGCTTTAAGTAGCCTGCGGCTACACCAAGGCACGGTCTGGAATTGGAACCGTCCGGTCTACGATCCCGTTGCCGAAGGCCACCTAAGGATCGAACTAAGGGCTCTACCCGCGGGCCCTACCCCCTTAGATATGATGGCCAACGCCGCATTTTGCATCGGCATGGCGGTCGGCCTGCAGGATCAGCTCGAAGACCACTTGGTTGCCTTACCTTTTGAGCATGCGCGCTACAATTTTTACCGGTCCGCTCAGCACGGGTTAAACGCACAGCTGGTATGGCCGTCAGGCCCACATGGGCAGTTGCAAGAGATCCCTCTAACAACGTTAGCGACAAAAATGCTCCCCGTTGCAGAGCGCGGATTAGCCACTCTAGGGATCACCACAGCTGAAATAGCACTCTACCTTGATCCCATCAGGATGCGACTAACCCACCAACAAAACGGTGCCATCTGGCAACTCAAGATATTAAGCCAGCTGGAACAAAGCCTTTCCCGCCACGATGCCCTACATCAAATGCTATGGCGATATTACGAACAGCAACAAATAGGCACCCCCGTAGCCCAATGGAGCAGCGAATTATGAGCGCGCCTATCCGCCCATCAAACGACACATACTCTCCGCTGTTATCCCGCTACATCATTCCCTATGGGCAACGCTTAGATAAAGCCAAAACAGGGCATTCCGTCATCGAGTTCCTCCAGCAATGCGGAGACCCGACATGGCTCACCATAGAAGGCGAAGACATCACCCGCTCGCGCGCCGTCGTCACCTTACTGCACGGCAACGAACCGTCAGGCGTCGAAGCTTTGTTTCAATTACTACAGCGCGTCCTATCCCCTCCTGTCACCTGTCACCTGTTTATCGCCGTCGTCAATACGGCGCTAACCCGGCCTTACTTTAGCCACCGCCATTTGCCTCAGCACCGCGATCTTAATCGCTGTTTTAACGGGCCCACCGACGATTTTCCAGGTCAGCTAGCAAGCGAGATCTGGCAGGCACTTACAGAGTTACAACCCGAAGCGGTCGTCGATCTACACAACACCTCGGGCTCAGGACCGGCATTTGCCGTGTCGGTCGAAGATTGCGCCATACACCAAGCCATCGCCTCTCTATTTTGCCAACGTATGATCGTCACCGACGTCAGGCTGGGTGCGTTAATGGAGAAAACTTCCACTCAGATGCCCATCGTCACCATTGAATGTGGCGGAGCCATCGATCCCGAGTCTCGCCAAGTGGCATTAGAAGGATTAGAGAAGTTTATTTGCGCAGCCAATGTGAGGGAGTACAGCCGTCAAGACTGGGATGTGGAACTGTTGCATCATCCATGCCGTGTCATCATCACCCCACAAATGAGCTTGGCAGTCGCTGAACAGGCTGTCAGTGGCGCGGATATTACGCTTCCGGGCAATATCGAACATCACAACTTTGGTCGTGTACTGCCCGGCACATGTTTAGCTTGGCTACAAGGAAATGATACCAGAGCCATCAAAGTGCTCGACGGTCAGGGCATCGACTTAACCAACGATTATTTTGAAAACCGAGCAGGTGAATTAACGCCTAAACAGCCACTAAAGCTGTTTATGATCACCACCAATATCCGCATAGCGCAAAGTGACTGTCTGTTCTATTTAGTCGCCGCGCCTTATTAGGCTGTGTTCTTTTATAAGGTATGGTCATTGCTAGAATTGGCTCACACAGAGTGCGACGCTCTCTCGCGGGGGACACTATTCACGCGGAACCGGTAGCAGGCAAACATAACACCAGCTCTTCTATCTGCTGATTTAACCTGGGACAGAAAAAGCGCTGTTCCCGTTCAACTATAAAACCATTCTTTGCCAACACCCGTAACGAACCAATATTGCTTTTTGTCACATTGGCATACAAGGGTCTCTCAATCACGACATCTAGGAACAGCGACAGCGCCTGTGTCGCTATTCCTCGCTGCCAAAAATCACAGCCCAACCAATAGCCTATTTTCCACTGTTCCTGCTGCAACCAACACACGACACTGCCCGCCACGCTTCCCTTATCTCCCCTCGCCACATCCGTTGCATCTAGTACCATAACGGTTTTCACTGTGGCACACGTATTCGATAACACGTTACTTTGCCAATGAGATAAAAACGCCTCACGGCTTCGCGGAACAAACTGGGCCACTTCGCAGGCTTTCGGTTCATTCTGTTGTTCAAATAACGTATCCATATCAGACGGCAAGACGTCTCGGAGCCAAATTTGCGCCATAACAACCTCTTGTGCTCCTAAATAGATGACATCAACAGCGAAGCGAACCCGCCACAGTGAGCAAAGCACAATGCCCGAGCAATTCAACCCGAAGCAGTGCTTTCAACTTACTTAACGCATGCAATGTGTTTTCCAGCACATGATGATGCTTAAACGTCGATTATGACTGTTAGATCGACTGTTAGATGGACTGCCATCTTTAGATGGTTAGATAGACAGCCATCTTTAGATGACTATAAATAATCGCCATTGAACAAGATGGATTTAATAGTCAGATAACGAACAACAAGATTTTTGACTGTCTTAGGGCATGATTTCGCGCCGTAAAGCTGATCCACTGAAATTAAGGCACACCAGCCTCTTCCCTTGAGAGAATAAAAAGTAGTGTATTGGGTGGGGATGCTACGTTTCGGCCCAGCCTGTCGGTGGAGCTAGCGCAGGGCCATACACTCGGCTTCTCGCATTGGATTGAGCGTAGCGCTTTCTGCTGGCGGGATGGCCAATCACAGTACCTCGCGACAGGTTTTGTTTTTGAATGGCGGTGATAAAAGTCTCCGCGTCTAAGCCTAAGCGCCCAAGAATAGGTGGTGTGTCTTTCGGGATACTGCCGCGCTTGGCTTTTCGTTGTGCCCTGCCCGTCCAATCAACCAGTTCAAGGTAATCAGCAAAGCTAAAAGGAATGCCTTCAGACTTGTCTTGGTGGTGATTGCCAAAGAAAGCTTGCAGTAAGGGGGTTTTAGGTGTGTCGCTGTTTTTCTTATCGGTCGATTCTGGTGGTGTCTGCTTCTCAGTACTTTGTTGATATTGCTTTAGGCGTTGATGGATGGATACATCAACGGATTGCTCGGGTGTATCCACAATACCCGCTCTGAGTGGATTCAAATCCACATAGGTCATACAAGCCAACAGTCCAGCTTCATCAAGGATCGCTTGCGATTTGAACCTGCCTTCCCAGAACCTGCCTTTACATCTGTCCTCTTCATTGGCTTTACGGGCGATATGTTCGTTTAAGCAACGCATATACCAAGAGATATCAGATAAGCGTTCACGCCATTGTTGAATGATGTCCATAGCAACCTGCTTTTCCACATCTGTGGTGAGTTTTCCCGCCAGGTAACGCCCGACCATTATTGGCCAGGTAAACAATTTGGCCCAGCGCTCAGCTACTTCAGTATCACTCAGACTTTCAGCCCTCTTGGGGTTGAGATGTACCACCAGGTGGTAGTGATTGGACATCACCGCATAAGCGCAAAGCTCAATGGTAAAAACTTCATCTAACAGGGCTAAACGCTCAAGCACCCATTGTTTACGGTGACTGTAGTCGGTATTGGTAAATCTATCTTCACCGCACAAGAAAGCACGGCGAACGCAGCGGCAAACACAATGGTAGTAAGGCGTATCAGCGGGTGAAACCAGCTCTGAGCGGGGGCGAGTCATAACAGCTTCCTTGCTTATTTATCACTCAAACAGCGTAGAAAACGAACCTAGAGATGTCAATGTCGGGTGGGTGTCCTTGATCCTGTGACCTGCGCCAAGCCCGTCAGCGCTTAAAGTCGTTTTTGTTACGCAATGGGCATCCCTGCTCTGGCAGGCAGAATTGGAATGATGCTTACAAACGTCATCTGGCGGATATTCATTTTCTTGCGCCTGCCAAGAAGCTGACTTATCAGCATTACATCAATACCGTCTCTGAGCGGTATGAACGTCTACAGCGCATTGAATTAGAGTTGCAGTCTATTGCTGAGTCCTGGTGTTGGTATCCATTGGTGCAGCGCTTAACGGTATTAAGGGGGATCCGTTTCTTGTCGGCCATTACGCTGGTCGCTGAGCTCGGCGATATGCGCCGTTTTGAGCGGCCCCGCTCGCTGATGAACTTTGTCGGTTTAACGCCTTCGGAGCACTCCAGCGGTTTACGGCAGAAACAGGGCGGCATTACCAAGTGTGGTAACACCCACGCCCGGCGTATCCTGATTGAAGCCGCTTGGGCCTATCGCTTCAGTCCGAAAGTCTCATCCGAGCTGTATAAGCGACAACAAGACCACTCACCTTTGCTGCAAACTCGTTCATGGCAAGTACAGACGCGTCTATGTGGTCGCTTCAAAGCCTTAAAGGCACGTGGCAAGGAATACAACAAAATCGTCACGGCGGTGGCCCGTGAATTAGTCGGTTACATCTGGGACATCGCTCAGCGCTTTGACCCACAACAGAAAACCATAGTCGCTGATTAAGTGCGTTAACTCAGCGAAAAGGAAACCAGTTAACCCCGAATGAGACCCACCCGCGGCAGCGGTGAGAGCAACCCTCGACGGCGTTAGGCGATGCAAATTCGCGCTCCTAGACTGAGGCAAGGCTCCAATGGCGCAAACAAGTCATGCGGATAACCAAACCCGCGAATATCAGCAAGGTCAACCGCCGACACTTACTTGCCAACGGTGACTCATTCGGGACTTTAAGCCGGTGAAACAAAATCGGTAGGGATAGCTTTGTGCCTGTTGACAGGGGGGATCATATCAACGCCGCAAGCACGGGCAACGGGCAGCGGCTCGCCGCGTCGTGTTCGTTGTCCCCGAGGAGCAAAGCGACGAGTTAGTGACTTGCTTTGTTATATTTCGTCTATCACTCACTGATGACTTCCAAAGCAACAGCGAGCCTGATTTGGTTTATTTTTTTAAGGCCCTTTCTGTACTCGGCCATAGAAATCGACTCAACAACTGGTGGTGTAGACTCTTCGAATCTGTCGAGTTCAACCGACATTAGCTTGGGTCCATTGACCAGCAATACGAAAATGTCTTCGCACTGCTCCTCCGTCCAATGAAGAACGCAGCCTGACTCGAAATCTGCGTAATGGGCTTCAATTGCGCTCCTGAGCCTTGCACATGATCTATCGAACAGCAGCGCCTCTTTAGATGCTGACATCTGCTCTCTAAACTCTCGCTCAGTTTTGGTGTTACCTAGTTTCATTGCCAAGAAATATAACGCCTAAAACAGGGAGCAAGTTAGCGGCGAAGCCGCGCGTACAACTTGTCCCAATGGTTTTTCTTGTTATGTGTCTTTCCTAAAGAAAGCAGCATGTGGATGAGGCGGTCGTTTTGCCATTTCTTCCATGTGTCTCTTTTGCTCATCCCTTTTCTGCTTTATTTTTGCTCGACACTTTTTACATCGAACAGCCTTGGCGCAATAATACGCCTGAACTTCTTCATACCACCACTTCTGCTGAGGAGCAGTCCAGATTTCTTTTGCTCCGCAATCGATACACTCAAACTCTTGGTCGTAGTAAAATTCGGGAGCTATGCCAAAACCACCTTTCCCAAAGTTAATCTTGGTACTATCTACGGGCAGCCTACTCTGAAGCTTATTCTTTGTTCGAGCATATTTCATAGGCTTCCTCAAAGACAGACACATAACGCCTCACTCATGGGCACAGCAAGTGGAACCGAGTTTCTGCTTCTTTTGCTCTTTTAGCAGAAACCGGGTTGGCTTGCTGTGTCCCTTGCAGTGACTTGTTAGATTGTTGTTTAAATTGTAAGCACTCTTTTTCTCTGAAATTTTCAAATGCTCTTTCTTGATTTTGTTGTGCAATAAAATGTGTGTATGTGAGCCATATTGATGTTGTAAGAGCTAACAAAGACAGGCTCTTAAGGATATATCCACGAGTTACATATACAGCAAATAAAGCAACAACAAGTGCAATAGCTTGCAGCTCAGGGCAAGAGCACATAACAAAACCAAATATAAATATTAGGAATAGCCAGATCCCCAACACTATGATTCCACGCCTTGAAGACCGCTGTATTTTTGGTTTATCAATGTGTTCGCTCAAGACAATACCTTATTTAATGCACGTGCAATCTAACGCCTTTGATAACAGGACCTATAACGCGCCCAAATAAAACCACCGCTCTCTGGGTGGTTCCTCGTTTATCAAACTTGTTGTACACCCGCACCGCCGTGGCTATGGACGAACAACGTTATCTAT
>NZ_QPID01000014.1 GCF_003336225.1 Corallincola holothuriorum | reverse complement strand
TTCTTTTTGAGGTCCGGGTGATTATCAATGTGGTCATCGATTTCACTCAACAGACGCTTGCGCTCAGCTTCAAGCGCTTCCAGCATCGTTGTCAGTGATTCAATGACAATCTCCGATGCCTGTGTCAGCTCTGCGGCCTCCAGACGATTATTCTCACGCTGAAGGTCCTCATCCAGGGCTTCAAGGCGTGCTATCAACGCCTTAAGCTGGCGTATTTTCCTCGGCTCAGGCACCCACAAAGCCAGTTTTGCCTGCTCGCCGAACTTCGCCAGTATCACACTGTCTTTTTTATCGGTCTTATGAACATACCCCATCGACTCAGCAAACTTCTTAGGCCGTGCTGGGTTTACAACGCTGACCCGAAAGCCCCTGTCGTACAACTGCAGAGCAACAGCTTCGTGATAAACGCCTGTGGCTTCCAATACCACATGGATCTCATCCGGCTGACTGCCTGTGTTCTTTACCAGCCAATCACCCAGGTGTCTGAATTCGTCAGGCTGATTCTTAAATATTTTGCACTTAACTTTGTTCTTTTGTGAATCCCGCAGCCAGCAACAATCGAGCTTGGCTTTACTTACATCGATCCCAACAGATTGCATAATTAACTCTTACTACCCTTGTCCATGCAGCATCACCGCTAAGCGGGCGCTTGGATACCATCCAGTGTTAGAGAAAAGACTCAGGGCATCATCTCTCCCACAGTGTCAAAGCACTCGGGTTAGGGACATACTCACTGAGCCTTGGTGGGTTACTGATAGCTAATCAGTAACCCAAGACAGATACAAGGGCTAGGGTGAGGGGTATTTTGGTGTTTAGCGTCACCTAATAAGCCCCCTCATCACAGCCTTGCCGCGAAGGGAGAACGAGCAAAGGTAAAGAGGCAGGCCACCCCTCACGCTCTGTCGGTTGGAAATGCAATCACTTCAGCAATGCTATCAGCAGCTAGCGCCAACATCACCAAGCGGTCGATACCCAGTGCCACACCTGCACAATCGGGGAAACCAGCGGCCAACCCATCAAGCAGACGATTGTCGATCGGGCGTTGTGGTAAGCCATGACGTAAGCGTTTCTGGTTATCGGCTTGAAAACGGCGTCGCTGTTCATTGGCATCGGCCAGTTCATGGAAGCCATTGGCCAGTTCGATCCCTTTAAAATAGACCTCAAAACGTTCGGCAACGCGGGGATCTTCCACTGAGATCCGTGCGAGTGCAGCTTGGCTGGCAGGAAAATGGTAGATAAAACAGGGCGAATCATTCTGCCCAATCACCGGTTCCACGCACTCCGCAAACAACAGTTGCAGCAAGGTATCCTTGTCCTGTTCCTGTTCAGCTATGTCCCGCAAAGACTCAGGAGCCAAACGCCGTAGTTCATCCATCGACGCGGTTAGCGGGTCACACGCAAACACCAGGAAGAACGCTTCAGCGTACGTCAGCCGCTCGGCCATCTGACAACCCAATACCTGCTGCAGTAGCTGGTCCATCTCGTCCATCAATGCATGATGGTCGAAATCAGGGCGATACCACTCCAGAATCGAAAACTCTGGATTGTGAAAGCGTCCCGCTTCTTCATTACGAAACGCTTTACAGATCTGGTAAATCGCACCGCTACCGGCACTGAGCAACCGCTTCATATGAAACTCAGGTGAAGTCATCAAGTAAAGTGGTACACCTTGAGCCGCACCGGGCCCAACAAACTCCGTTGCAAAACTGTGCAGATGCAGATCCGTGGTAGCAGCATGGGACAGCGCGGGGGTATCGACCTCCAAGACATTACGTTCAGCGAAAAAAGTGCGAATTTCGGCAACTATCTGCCCTCGCTTACGTATCGCTTCAATAGTCGCGGTGGGCTGCCACATAGAAAGGGTTCCTGAGATGAAAGATGCAGCCCCGTGTTATAACAAAGCGCCACGAAAACTGCCATTCACATGCAAAAAGGGTTATACGCCAGGCCCAAGGTGTGACTCGGCTTTTGGCCTTCACCATCACCATAGTTATGGTTCACCTGCTGATAGAATAGATGCCTAACAACACTCAAAACGGCCTCTAAAAAGCGGATTTAAAAAGCGCAGACAGATAGTGACCACTCACATACAACACCATCACTGCGGCCACAACCAACTCTCCTAAACCTGCTATCGCGGTGAGCTCTGCTAACTCGGTCATACCATTTTTCTGTGCCCACTGGCTTAACAGTAGCTGTGCCGTGGCACCAATCACTAAAGGAAAAGTAAAGGCGGCATAACCTGGGCTAAAAGGCAGTTGTAGCAGCTTAATCAACGCCAAATAGACCAAAGCCGTCATCGACAAGGCAATGGGTGCCAACAGCAGCACTAACAGATGATTCGGCGTATCAAAGCAGCTCAAATAACCAGCCAGCAATAAACTCGCAGGCGCCCCCATGATGGCAAATGTACATAACGCACTTTCTGGAATTCGCTCTACAAACAGTAAGCGATAGAGCATCACTGGCAACTTAATTCCATAAGCCACTAAACCAAACCAGAACAGTGGTTGTGCCACCAGTTCCAACCCCATCGCTGGTGCGGTGACACAGGCCACCACAATGCCAATCGGCGGCACAAACCAGCTGGGTACCATGCGGTCCAAACTAAACAGGCGCCACTGACGACCACAGAAACCGATCAACAAAACGGCGTGCAGCGCCACGGCGCCAGACCAAAGCACGACGGCGGCCTGCTGGGCGGCAGCAGTGTCCAGCTGCACTAACCAACTGGCCGCCACCATCATCGCCATCGCCGCGGTGGGTAATACACTGCCTAATACGGGATGCGCCAGTTCATTGAGCAATAAGCGGGGTTGTAACAGATATTTGCTTAGCAGCGGCAGTAACCAGAAGCCACCCAACGCTAACAATAGCGGTACGAAGAACCCAGCCAAGCCGGGGAGCAGTAGCTGCTGACTTTCTGCCAAGGCCAATGCCGACGCTAAGCTGAAACTAGCCAGAGAGACGCCTCCCGTAGGTGCAGGAATGCGAGCCAGCTGGTAAACAAAGCCCCCGGAGCGAGTTTCAAGGGATGAGTGCTGCTCCAGTATTGGCACCGCTAAGCTAACCGGTTGAGCCCCATGTGCTGATTTAGTCATCGATACCATGACCGACACTCCGACAGAAAGTAACGTTGACAGTGTAGGCGGCATCAAAATACATTAAAATCTATTAATAATTATCAGTTGATAGGTTTTACTTGTATGAAATACACCCTTAGACAGCTGCAAGTATTTACTGCAATCGCTGAGATAGGCACCGTACGCGCTGCAGCAGAGCAATGCTTTATCACCCAAGCGGCAGCCAGTGCCGCCTTGCGCGAGCTGGAAATACACTTAGAGGGACCGCTGTTTAGCCGTATAGGTAAACGCTTACAACTCAATGCTCGAGGTCAGTGGCTGATCCCCCGTGCCCATCACCTTATTCAAGAGGCCGAAGCATTATCGGAAGGGTTAGCGCAGCTCGACGAAATGGCTGGAGTATTGACCATCGGTGCCAGCCAAACCATTGCCGAACATCGACTGCCGCAGTTACTGCAGCGTTATCACAGCAGGTACCCTCAGGTGTCATTGAAGCTGGAGGTCAGCAACAGCCGTGAGGTGATGCAGCATGTCAAAGAGGGCAAGTTAAGCATCGGTCTGATTGAAGCTGAATGTCGGGATCCTGAGTTGAACCCAAGACAATGGCAAACCGATGAGCTGGTCATTGTGGCGGCAAGCCAACACCCGCTGGCAAACCAAACTCTGACCATGGCACAACTCAATCAACAGCAGTGGCTGCTAAGAGAAAGCGGCTCAGGCACCCGCGCCATCTTTGAGCAGCAGATGGCCCGGCATGGCCTAACCCCAACCGTCGCCATGAGCATCAATCACCCAAAGTCCCTACTCGCTTTGCTAGAGAGTGGCGACTATCTCAGCTGCGTATCCCGAACGCTGGTACAGGAATCTTTAGCAGCCAAGCGACTGGTTGAACTCTCTTTACCTGCGTTAACGCTATCCCGCCCCTTTAACTTGATTGCCCTCAGCAGCAACCTTTGTCAGCCCAGAGTAAAGTGTTTCATCGAACAGATGGGGAGCTAACACCAAAACGACACCCTGTTGCGGTGCGAGGGTCAGCCGCCGTTGATTGCCGATAGCGCCAGAGCTATGGGTTGCAGGCCACTCCTGCATATAGTTCTGGTATTCGGCCGCGGGCAGATTCACTGTCTGTAACTCTCGCGTACGATTGACCACCACCAAGGCCTTGTCAGCACCCAACTCACGCTTAAAAATCAACAACTCTGGGTTATCTGCCTCAACAAAACTGACATCGCCAAGGCGTAATACGGGATGCGCATGACGCAACCGCGTCAACGATTGGTACGTCGCCAACAGATCATGATCCTGCAACGCCGGTTCATGCCAAGGATACGCTTCGCGGCAATAGGGATCATCGGCGCCGGAAACTCCCACCTCATCACCATAATAGATACAGGGTGCGCCCGGCATCGTCATCTGCAGCAGCACACACAACGCCAGCGAGGGTTTATCTTCCCCCATAATCCAAAGGGCGCGGGCGGTATCATGACTGTCTAACAGATTTAATTGCGCCTGATTCACCTCATCGGAGTACCAACTCAGCATCCGTTCAACTACCTGGCGGTATTCACTTACACTGAGCGGGGTCATGGGCATATGCTCTTTGATGTAGTCACGGCGCAAGCTGGCTGCACCGATAAAGCTCATTGCCGACCAGGCAAAGGTATAGTTCATGGTGGCGTCAAAACGATCTCCCTGTAGCCAATCACCTGCGTGTCCCCATATCTCGCCACAAATATAGGCTTGCGGATTCACCTCTTTGACTACACGCCGAAACGCCTGCCAGAACGGCACATCATCAATCTCTTCTGGCACATCTAAACGCCAACCATCGATACCAAATTCGAGCCAAAAACGTGCGACCTTCAACAGATAATCCCGTACCCCGGGATTCTTAATATTAAACTTGGGTAGTGCGGGGAGGTTCCACCACGCTTCATAGTTTGGCGGTTGAGTTTCGTCACTATGATAGGGGCGAAGTGGCCAATCATTTATCATAAACCAATCGACATAAGGCGAATCCCCACCGTTTTCCAAAATATGGTGAAACGCCCAAAATCCACGGCTGGCGTGATTAAACACCCCATCCAGTATCACCTTAATACCGCGATGATGCGCTTGCTCCAACAGTGCCCTTAATGCATCGTTGCCCCCTAATAAGGGATCGACCTGCAGGTAATCAAAAGTATGATATCTATGGTTTGAGGCTGAGCTAAAAATAGGGTTAAGGTAGAGGGCATTAACGCCGAGGGTCTTCAGATAATCCAGCTTATCTATAACACCGTAGAGATCACCGCCCTGGTAGCCCTGCGCCGCCGGATCCGCCCCCCATGGCTGAAAACGCAAACCGCGTTCATGAACCATACCCGCACCACGAGCAAAGCGATCAGGGTAGATCTGATAGAACACCGCGTGCTTTACCCAATCAGGAGTTTTCATCTGCATTCTTAGCCCTCTATAAGCTCAGTGCTCTCTAATGATTTACATTACTCCCATAAAGCCAGAGATAGCTATTCATATCTCAAACCTGATTCACGAATTGAGCAGCTAACCGTAAGAAAGTAGGAACTAAATGTTATTAATTGTAAGGCCTTGAAGGCTGTCATTGTAACAGCAGGTTCTATTCAATAGTTTAGAGTCCTCTTTCAAGAACAAGCCAAGGAAACTGGCATGAAGTATCTTTCACTTGCCCCATTAACAATTTGCTCTCTTTTTCTCGTCACAGCATGCGGAGGAGGCAGTTCAGATAGCTCCCCGGTTGCTTTTAGCCTAAATGCCGAGGCTAACAGTGTCGGCGAAAGAGAAACCTTCATCATTGACTACCAATTTGACCAATTAGTTGATGCCAACGTAACGATAACCGCAGATAAAGGCACTATTGATACAGTCAACAAGCAGATCATTTGGTCAGCTTATGAAGTAGACAACGATACATTTGAAACCATTACTGTCACCGCCAACAACGGTACCGACAGCTACAGCCAAACCTTCCACCTTTCTGTCATAGACACGGACTATGTTTTTTACTTTACCGATCCCGATGTTCCCAACCAGGATTTCTGGGATGACAGAAACTACGCAGCTCCCCGTGTTAACTCTGCCTATATTGACGGGCTTATTGCTGAAGAGACACCGATCAATATTGCCATGAGTGAAATAGGCTACTTTCCACATCCTGATCTTCCTGAGCTAGCAGGTACGTATCCAGCTCAAGACGTCGAACACTTTCATGGCAATCTAGTCGGCTCGCTGATGGTTGCGCTGCAAAATAACGGCGAAGGGGTTGCGGGGTTGGTGAGCAACGCACAACTGTATCGAATAGATTATACTCAGCCCGGCTGGGCGCAATATCTGATCGATCAGAATGCCATGGTACTTAATATCAGTTACGGTGGCGTGCAATGCAGTCGCAATGACCGGCTCTGGCTACAAGACGAAATAGACACCTACGTCAACGCCGGCGGTATTATCACCGTTAGCACAGGAAATGATGCCTCCGCCACCTTTCAGGGCTGCCAAAACATTATCTTAGTTGCCTCAGTGGATATAGATGGTAGTCCTTCAGGCTTTAGTAATTATGGTAACAGCGTAGATATCTCAGGCTTTGGCGGCAACCAACTATTGGCAGACGAAAATCAGAGCTACAGGTACGCCCACGGCACAAGTTACTCAACCCCGTCGGTAGCATCCGCAGTGGCTTTTGGAAAACAGAAATATCCACAACTAACTCATGAGGTGGCGGAGCTAGGATTAACTCAGAGCGCGAAACCGTTCCCAGTAAAATTACCGGCAGGTGGATTTGGAGCAGGTATTTTGGACGCTTACGCCTTTATTGAGTGGCTGGATCTTTACTATGGCAATGACTAGGGCCTAGTTCCAAGTCATCCTTATATCGTGTAAACATACCAAACGACTGGGGACGGCACTGCAATCTTGCAGCTCCGTCCCTGACCGCGGCTTCTTGGCGATAACGACTGCCACTCCTTTGCACTATTGATTCAATTACATCTGTATCAGCCAGTATATGAATCGGGTTCTTCCAAAGCACTACCTGTAATGGCTCATCGATAGATCGAAGTGTTAAAGCTCGCCAGTTGACGTGGACAAACATCAGTTGCGCTTTTCTCAATCAACCAATGTCTCTAATCCCCCACACTAACTTTCGGCCGGTAGGGAAGTTGCTTCAGAAACGAGAGTCATTTTGAGGGTAGTGATATCGGCCTTGATCATCCTCTTCCAGCTCGAGGAATTCAGAGTAGACAAACTGATCAGGGTGAACGCCATAGATCTTATGTGTTTGCCAATACACGTGGTTGGCATCAAGCGAATAGCCTTTCTCTATCACCTTAAACGTGGGGATATCGGCACCGATGATTGGCTTTTCACCAAAGAAGATGGTGTTATTTGAAAGCAAATGTTGACCATAGCTATTATGGCCGAGCAGTTGATAGTCATTGGCATCACTTCCCTCTATCGACCGCAAACCGAAGTAGATACGCCCTTCAAAAATGAAATAGCTGTCATTTAAAGGCGTCACATCACTGCGCTTAACATATCGAGAATTAAAAGCATCTAAGCTCAACTCAATATACTGATAACTTTGCAACTCTTTGGCTAGGTGGCGCGTCATTTTCTCTGGTGCAAGCCCGACTAACCTGCTCCCCAAATAGTAGACGCCGTCTTTATCTTTCCAAAAATAACCATCCACGTCTTTTACAGACGCGACATCGCCAAACGGCAAGTATTCATCGTTATACAAGACGCCATTTTGATCGAACTGAACCGCGTGATTCAAGATCTGAAATGACGGAGCATGGGCATTGTTGAGCGCCTCGCCTCTGTAAAAAACATACCGATGATCTTTAGAGTAACCATCAACTAAGAGTTCAAACTTATTAGGACTCGCCCCTTTTAGTACTTCGCCATCGCAAAACACCTCATCACGGATAGCTAGGTATCTATCAGATTCTTCACCCGTAAACGTTTTAAAGTCGGCTGAAAATGACGCGATCATCTGGTCAAAATAGAAGACATTCCGCTCATCGTGAGCATATATCGTATTAATCAGAGAGAAGTTGGCAGGATTAGCGCCAACTAAAAGTTGGCCATAGGAATAAACGTGCTCATTGTCCTTTGCGAAGTAAGTCTCCTGATGACTGATATGCGCCATCGAAATAACTGAGAATGAATCAGGATTAGCGTCATCGATCGGCTCGCCTTTCCAATACGCTCGGCGACTATCTTTTGCATAGTCTTCACTAAGTACCGTGAAGCTTTCCAAATCAGCACCTTCTATCTTATTGGCGCCCAATTGAAAGAAATTACCCATCCGGACAAAAAACACCTCTCCCTTTTTGGCGTAATATTGTTCACTGACTCCTTTATCTATGGCGGAATAACCAATCCGAGGCGCGAGGTAAAAGAAAGCAAAGACAATGACAGGAAAAGCGACGACTGCCGCACCCAAAGTCAGGAACCATTTCATATCGTGTTCATCCTTGAAAATACATAAAATTAAAAGAGCCTCAGAAGAGGCTCTTTTCGCTGAAATTTTGTCACCTCTACTCGACGATATCCATCTCTTCGATCAGATTGTCGGCACCATCCACATATTTCATCACCCACAACATATAGCGCGTATCGACGTGGATGGAGCGATTGAGATCATCGTTGAAGTCCCAATCACCGATAATGCTTTCATACACCCCATCAAACAGTAAACCGACCAGTTCAGCACGGCCATTGAGCGTTGGCGAGCCAGAGTTACCCCCTGTGGTGTCTACGGTAGACAGGAAGTTCACTGGCACCGAACCTAATGATGGCAACAGATAATCACCGTACTTTTTGCTGGTGATCAGCTGCAGCTGTTTTGCAGGTGCATTGAATGGTTCAACGCCGGTGTCTTTACCAACAATGCCTTCCAGACGGGTGAATGGCAGATTAACTAAGCCATCTTGCGGTGAATTACCTTTCACCTGACCATGACTAACACGCAGGGTGCTGTTGGCATCGGCATAGATCGGCTGACCTTTGCTCTTGGCAAACGCGATCAGTGCTGCCATGTATTGCGGACGCCATTGCTGGAACTCGCCAGTCAGTGCTTTGTCGGCTTTTTCCAGCATCATCCGCTCTTGGTAAGTGCTACGGGCAAACTTAATAAACGGGTCGTCCACTTTATTCAGTGCGTCTAAATCGGTTTCCATCCATTGCTGCCGCATCGCCGCATCACCGATCTTGGTGCTGGCATAAAGCTTATCCAAATGAGCGCTCAACGCCTTGCTATCCAGCTTGTCAGTAATACCGAAGAAGCTGTCGATAGTGGGCAGGCGTTGCTCTTTTGGTAGCTTTGCGTATTCCTGAAGCAGGAACATCAGTAGCGCTTTATCCACTTCTGGGGCGTAGCGGCGATCCATTCGTGCCAGAGACGCTTTAAAGCGTGTCATATCGCGATCTTGATAGCCAGGCTCACGCTCAGCATCAGGCTTCTGTTTTTCATTCGCCAGACGATAGAGTTTCTTCGCCATCTGCGGTGCCTGCGCGTAGTACATGTAGTAGAACACCAGATCGCGAGCCTGGGTACTTTGCGATTGATCGACCAGCTCGGCTAACGACGAGACGGCCTTGCCATACTGCTTCTGGCGGCTTTTATCAGCCTTGATCCAAGCGTTGAGATCTTTTTCTAACTTTTGCTTACGCTTAAGAAAATCACTGTGATGGTAGCTTTCCACCATCGACTGAAAGTTTTTAGCGTAGTTAGCCAAACTGGCAAGGGTAGACTCATACTTGATACGGGCATCAGAGCCCTCTTCTGCAGTCACCTTAATCAGGTCGATCAACGCTTCACGCATAATGCGGCCATTAGGGTAGGCCCACTCAAACTGATTTTGCACTTCATCAGCGGTACGATAACGATTGGTACGACCCGGATAGCCAGCCACCATCACTAAATCGCCCTTTTCGACGCCTTTCGCCGACACTTTCAAGAAGCTCTTCGGCTCATAAGGGACGTTGTCTTTACTGAAATCTGCTGGCTGCCCATCGGGCCCGACATAGGCACGATAAAAAGAGTAATCTCCGGTATGACGTGGCCACATCCAGTTGTCGATGTCACCACCGTACTTGCCCACACTCATGGCCGGGGCGTGTACCAGACGAACATCACGGATCTCCAACTTCTTGGTCAAAAAGTACTCTAAACCATGGTGGAAGCTGGCGACATCACAACGATAGCCTGCGGCTTGCTCACACTCCGCAACTAACGTTTTACGTTTCGCTTCAATCGCCTGATAACGTTGTTCACCATTCATTTTACTGGTAACAGACGCCAGTACCTGGTCGGTCACCTCTGTCACTGACTCTGTGACATACACTCGAGAACCAGGTGCCGCAGGCAGCTCCTGATCCAACTGCTTAGCCAAAAAGCCATCTTCCAGATAGTTCTGATCCGGGGTGGAGTTAAACTGAATACTGCCGTACGCACAGTGGTGATTAGTGACCACTAAGCCCTTAGGAGAGACGAAAGACGCGGTACAGCCGCCAAGGCTGATCACCGCATTCATCGGGAATTCGGTCAAACTACTGAGTTTTTCCGGAGCAATTTCCAAGCCTCGCTTGGTCAACGTATCAGCGAGTTGCGGCAGCTGGTGAGGTTGCCACATACCTTCATCAGCAATCGCAGAGAACGCCGCCATACTGACAATAGCAGCGCCTAAAAAAGTGCGTTTTGAGAGTGTCATTATTTCTTCCTGGAGAGTATTTATGTATTTTTGCAGCTTATTTTGCCGCTTGTTGTTTTATATTCGATCGTTTGGATCTGGAGCAGTTTCGATCTCATGCTCTCTTTTGGCAAGCGGGAATTAATTGAACTCCGCCTTTAGACACCCTTAGTTACAAATTACTTGATCTCAAACATGCGAATGATAATGATTTTTATTTACAAAAAGGTAAAGCGATCATAAACTGCTGTTCAATGAGTGAGGCAAGGTAGTCAGCATCACTTATGTGATGGTCGTGGTTGCTACGATCATCGTGGTCGGTCTGTTGTCACACTCCCATATGACAACTGATCTACCATCTTTCGTTACGCTGGGTGGTTGTTCGGAGCATCGACTCCTCCATAGTGGCGAGAGGTCATCTTATAAGCAGGTAGGTTGCTTGTAAGGTTAACGGGAATCTTTCTTTCGGGCGACTTAATAGTCGCCCATTTTTTTGCCCCTATAGCGACCCCTCTCTTTTCACTGGTTCGCCTAACTGACTTTTCACTTTACATCAGACAGTGAGTACCATAATTTAAAGGCTCAGCAATTTAATAGGTCACCCATGCCAAACGTATCAGTCATGCTCAGCGTCAACCATTGGCTCCTCCTAGCAGAGCCGATGCAGTTACGCGTGTTCTGATTGAAAACACCATTGACTGCGGAACCCGCAGTCAATAACGCCAGTTCCGCAGTCCATTTCCCAGCCGCAACAAGGAACTGCGCGATGACCACCTCACCCATAGCATTACCAGACAACGCCACCCAGGATCGGACGAAAGGCATTTTGCTTGCCGCTTTCGCGACGGCACTGTTTTCAGCCAAAGGCATCTTCATCAAGCTGGCTTATCAATATCAGGTCGACAGCGTCACCCTGATGAGCTTACGTATGTTGTTTTCACTGCCGATATATCTGGCGTTGGGAGCTTGGGGCTGGCATCAGGGCTGGCTTAGCAGCCAGCTGCTAAAACGGCACGGAATGCCTATTGCCGCTATTGGTTTGCTGGGCTACTACGGTGCCAGCTTCTTTGATCTGTGGGGCTTAGAGTACGTGCCCGCACAGTTGGAGCGCTTAGTCCTATTTGCCTATCCAACCTTCACCGTTTTGCTCAGCTGGTGGTGGATGAAACAACGTCCAACGCGACAGATGTTTTGGATCTTACCCATCACCTGGGCGGGCGTCGCTGTCATGGTCGGTCATGATCTGAAGCAGCAAGGCCAGCATATCCTGCTGGGCACAGGATTAGTCGCCACCAGCGCGGTCATATTTGCCTTCTACATGGTGTTCAGTAAACCACTGATCAACAAAGTCAGTAGTGCTGCATTCACCATCGTCGCCATGGTGGCAGCAAGTATCGGCATATTGCTGCACTATCTCTTCAGTCAGCCAAACTTATTGGTGATCACGCAACAGCCACTACCGGTCTACGGTTACGGGCTGATCATCGCCCTGTTCTGTACCGTGTTACCGTCATTTATGTTTAGCGATGCAATACGCTTGGTGGGGCCTGATAAGACGTCAGTGACAGGCTCTTTGGGGCCGGTGTGCACCGCGATTGCAGCAGTGCTGATACTCGGTGAACCTTTCACCATCTGGCACCTGCTAGGTACAGCCATGGTCGTTGTCCCTATCACCTTTATGGCTGTGACGAAAAGTAAACACTAAGCCCTGCTAAGCAAACAACGAATCCAACCAGCTGCAGTCGCTCGTTCAGCGACTGCAGCAGGTTGGCAGTAGCAGACAATCTGAACACCATTTCAGCACCCACCATCTTAGATATCGCTAACATAAATAGATCACTCTCCTCTTGCCTACTGCAGTTCATCACTGGCCGGATCATGCAGCTGTTCAGGTGCAAAAAACAGGTAGGATTTGGCTTAAAATATAGTGACGACATGATTGGCTTTAGCCAGCGCGAAAAAGATCACAAAAATAACATTTGCTTGACACAAATCACACGCAGAGTTACAACTGCAAACGCAGAGGTAAAAGTTTGCATGTTTTGTTTTTTAGTTTTTAATCATATAGTTACGGAGTTATATATGAAAAAATTAGTCGTTAGCATCGCCCTTCTGTTCATCTCTTCAACCTCGGCATTATTTGCCGCCCCGGTTGACCTTATCAAAGGCTCATCCATCCTTCACAGCCGCTACGGATACAACTGGCAGTCATTCAATTTCGATATCCGTGTGGACAACCTCGCCTATGATAAGAAAGTCTCTATCCACTACCGTGATAGCGATGGCATATGGTATGACCGCCCAGCAGTTTTTGCAGGTTCAATCGATAATAGCCAAGAACTCTGGCAAGCCGGCTGGGAGCGTGTTACCAGCAGCCCATATGAAAAGAAAGAGCCATTGGAACTGGAATATGTCATCAAATATGAAGTCGATGGCACCACCTACTGGGATAACAACGATGGCCAGAACTATCGCTTGTTTGTCGGTGAGGGTGAGCAAATCACTACGCCAGTTTATGCAGACTTTTCCGTCGCATCCAAGCCTTCGGTGTACAACTACAACGGTCAAGAAACCAAGGTACCTGGCAGTTTTAGAGTCAGCCTCTTCCTGCAAAACCTAGGCTATGCCAAAGAGGTGAAGATCCACTACTCCTATGACAACTGGGCGACTACTTATGTTGGTGACGCAGTATTTCAAGCACAGCGCTACTTAGGCTATGCCAGTATCCATTATCCTAACGATTACGGCACAGAATACTGGGCATTCACAACCCGAGGCGACGAAGCCCAAGACAGTTCTGCCACGCAAGTTGATTATGCCATTTCCTATACTGTGAACGGTGAAACCTATTGGGATAACAACTTCGGTAATAACTACCAAGTTCCCGTACAGTAAATAGCAATCCTCGTTCTCCAAATAAAAAGCACCGGCAAACGACCGGTGCTTTTCAATAACTAAACATGTTAATCCAGTTAACTAGTAACCGCTTTACAGCTTAACAATGGCGGCAGATTGCGCACTCAAACAGAGCGTAGTTGTCGCAATCGAGATCTTGTCGCCCAATTGGAAAAGCAGTTCCCCATCTTTCGGCAACGTTAACGACACCGCTTGCTGATTTGGATTGAGTGCCACCAACAGGGTGTCACCCTGATATTTCCGGGTAAACAACACACAATTCTGTTGTGGCGAAAGGAACTGAATTTCACCATGACACAGCGTTGCCGAGCCTTTTCTCACTTCCGCAAGTTGCGCAATAAATTGGAATAACGCTCTATCTTGTTTTTCCGGCTCATCCCACGGGTAACCTTCACGACAATAAGGATCGTCACCGGCTGACATACCGATCTCGTCACCATAGTAAATACAAGGCGCCCCCGGCGTAGCAAACATGGTTAGCAAAGCCAGTTTCATCGCCTTTTTGTCTTCACCCATGATCCACAAAGGCCGAGCCATATCATGGCTACCAAGCAGGTTAAGCTGCATCTCGTTGATGCCCCAAGCATAGCTGGCATACATATCTTCCATCACTTCAACAAAGCTGTCGGCGCCCATCGGGGACACTTCCAGATTGTTACGACGGTAACCATTCCAACTGTCGGCGCCGATATAGCTGAGTGTGGCGCAGGCTTGAATGTAGTTCATGGTGGCGTCAAACATATCACCCTGCAGCCAACGCTGAGCTTTCATCCAGATCTCACCACAAATATAGGCGTCAGGATTCACCGCCTTACAACGAGCACGGAACTCACGCCAAAAATCATCATCTTCGATCTCTCTTGGCACATCGAGACGCCAGCCATCGATACCAAACTTCAGCCAGTATTCTGCGACATCGAAGATGTGTGCACGCCAACCTGGATTTTGGTGATTAAACTTCGGCAATGCAGGCAAATTCCACCAAGCATCGTAGTTTGGTGGATTATCTTCATCACTACTGTACGGGCGAAGTGGCCAATCCTGTACTTTAAACCAGTCGATATAAGGCGAATCACCACCATTCTCCAAGATATGATGAAACGCCCAAAACCCGCGGCTGGCGTGATTAAACACACCGTCCAGTACCACTTTCATATCTCGGGCATGGGCTTCGTCCAGCAATTTGCGTAGGGCGTCGTTACCTCCTAACAGCGGATCTACCTGCATGTAATCAAATGTGTGGTACCTGTGATTACAGGCACTGGCAAAAATAGGACACAAATAGATAGCGGTAACACCCAGTGATTTCAAGTAGTCCAGGTTATCGATGACACCGTAAAGGTCGCCCCCTTGAAAGCCCTGTTCTGCCGGATCTGCCCCCCAAGGTTTAAACACTAACCCTGGGCTATGAGAGATCTCTTTGCCACGGGCAAAGCGGTCTGGAAAGATCTGATAAAACACCGCTTCTTTTACCCAGTCAGGGCCTATCGCTTGTTCGCTCATGTGTGTTGGATTCCTTGTGCCTGAGTCAAAAAAGCCGGCACAGTGGCCGGCCTCTCTTACTATTTACGTTAGCATTACCATCTTCAGATTAGCGAATAATACGTTTCGCCGCAGTATCCAGCGCTTTATCCACTTGCTGACGTCCGGTAGTGATATTAGAAATAATGGTGCCCATCGATGACCAAAAGCGTCCCATCGCTGCTGCATTCGGCATCGGCTCACCCATTGCAGCACTGGCATAAACAGCCTGCACCATGGGATCTTTTTCTAGCTCTTTCTGCAAGTTTTTATTTGCCATCGCGCCCAGCTCGCCGCTGGTATAAAGCAAACGCTGGTTCTCTTCCGTCATCAGATAATTGTTCAGCAATTCTTTTACTAACAACGCATTAGGCGAAGCCAAATTAATCATCGCAGCCCATACCCCAACAAATGGCTTGGCCGGATGTCCATCCACCGTTGGCAAAGGTGTCACGCCGAAGTCGATCCCCTCTTTCTGCAGATCGTCCCAATACCAAGGACCATTGAGCATCATAGCGATCTCTTGCTTCTTAAACTTCATCTCCATGATGGAGTAGTCACTATTGCGTGGCATCAAGCCCTCATCCAGCATCCGCTTTAACAGCTTGGCTCCCACCTTAGCGCCCGGTTTGTTCACCCCGGTATCTTTGACATCATACCCACTGTCCTTACGGGCAAACACATAACCGCCATTAGCGGCCAACAAAGGCCAGGTGTAATAGGTGTTGTTGTAATCCCATAAAATAGCGTTGACACCTTTCTCTGCCATAAGCTTCTTATCAAGTGCGAACATCTCCTCAAACGAAGCGGGCGGCGTATCGATAAGTGCTTTGTTGTAAATAAGGCTGATCGCTTCAATCGCAATGGGATAACCATACACGCGCCCATCGACAGTCACTGCGTCCCAGGCATAGTCAATGGCTGAAGCACGCAGTTCCGGAGATGGCTTAATTTCGCTAATCAAGCCGCCACGAGCCCAATCACCCATGCGGTCGTGGGGCCAAAAATAGATATCAGGGCCATCACCTGCACCGGCCTGAATTTCAAACTGTTTCGTGGAATCGACAGGGCTCTCAACATTTACCACCACGCCGGTATCAGCACTGAACTGAGCGGCGATCTGCTTCATCTGCTCAGCACCTTTGCCGATCCAGATAGTGATCTCGCCCTCTACCATGCCAGCGTTAGCAGGTTGACCGAGAACACCACATAGCAATGCGGCCAGCGTAAAGGGCTTCCCTATTTTTTTTATCATTATTATTTGTCCCACTCCATCAATTCCAATTGGCCAAGAATCCGTCAGCCATCGCCACATTGCAACCGGTAACATGGCAGCGAAAGATCTGGATCACATTCGCATTAAAGTTATTTGCGGCAATACTAAAATAAGAATAGGCCGCCGCGAGGGCGATCCTTGGCCGCTAATGTCGAGCAAGGAGCAGGGCATAACTACCTCGCCCAATTAGAGAACGGAAAAAATAGGCATCAGTGATTTGCCAAGCAAGCACAATCAACGATGAATAGCGCGTTCAGCCCTAAGTCCAAACCTAGAGCTATCTAGCTGAATCCAGCCATGCACGGATCTGCGGCTCGAACGGCGCCACCGCATTAATATCTTCATCCGGTACCGTTTCCAGCACCTCGATGGTTTTCATCACTGCAGCATACTCTTGCAGCAAGCGATCGCGGGTTTCTTCATCTATATCTTGATCGTTAGCCAACTGTGTCATCGCGTCGCGTAACGACGGACCAATATTCTTGGCTCGCATATTTAGGGCACTAACCGCCAACATCAGTCGCTCAAACATCTGCGACCACTCATCATAGTTATTGAAACCGTGCTTGGACAATAATTGACTTAACGCTTCGGAATCTTTGCCTGACGCCCTCACTCGTTGGCTAAACACTTCTGATAACTGGGTGATATCAGTAATTTGATGAGCTGATGCCGTTTCTGGGTGCTCCCTGCTCCACTGATAAACCGCCGGAGCGGCAGCTAACCACTGTGTTATCTGTTCAGATTTCATCGGGGGCACCTCCGCCGCGGCAACCTCTGCCATCAACATCCCTCCGAACAACAGCGCGCACCATCCCAGGTGCTTTTTCCTACACATAGTGTTTGTCCTTATGGCGTCATCGTCTTTAGTGTAGCTGATCAAGATTCTAGCGAATTGCTATCAAATCATACTTTTGTAAAACATTAAACGTAAGCCGATAACCATTGAGGCACTTGCCGACACAAGTTAAAACAAACGCAACAAAAACCCAACAACTTTCTTATTATTCAGCATGTTATGGACATATATTTGTCATAAACAGTGGCCAAACTTCAGCACTACTCACTGAGAACTAATGAAGTACAGGAGTTTTAAATGCAGTCCATTGTTAAACGCAGTCCTATCACTATTGCATTCCTCACCAGCGCATCCATCCCCCTGACAGCACATGCCAATGTCGGCGTTGATGAGATACTCAACGGCGTACAGGTATACGGCAAGCTCAACTTGTCATGGCAAGTTTCCGACGAAGGTGATGGCTCATTTACGGATATGTCGAGTAACGCTTCGCGTTTCGGACTAAAAGGCGATGTCGGCGTTAATGACGACCTATCAGTTATCTACCAACTCGAATACGAAGCGGTGATCGAAGATGGCGATGACACCATCAAAAACCGAAACCAATTTGTCGGTCTTCACAGTAAAACTTTTGGTACGGGTAAGATTGGCCGCCATGACACCATGCTAAAAATGAGTCAGGGCAAAGTCGATCAGTTCAACGATTTTGAAGGGGATCTGAAATATATGTTTGTCGGCGAAAACCGTATGTCCGAAACCCTGACTTACATAAGCCCGTCCCTTGCCGGCTTTACGTTAGGCATGACCTGGGTGGCCACCGGCGCAGATAACGAAAGTGACTCCGTCAACGGTGAAAGCGACAGTGATGGCTTCTCTACCGCCTTGATGTATGGCGACAGTAAGTTAAACAGCACGCCATTCTATGCCGCTGTCGCTTATGACGATGATGTAAATAATTTCGATACGATTCGCACCACGGCTCAAGCCAGGTTAGCCAACCTAACCGTCGGCGGTATGTGGCAAGAATCTGAACGCTCTGATGGTACAGGCAGCGCTCAATCAGGCTGGTTGGCAAGTGCGGCCTATCAACTGACCCATAACGTGTCACTACGTAGCCAATATCAACAAAGTGATATGCACAAACTGGAACACGTTGATGGTTCCCGTCCGGCGGCCGATTTTAAAGAGGGTTATAGCGTTGGGGCCAGCTATGACTTCAGCAAAAAGACCGCGCTTTATGCCTGGTACACCGACCGTACCGCCGCCAATAGCAGTAGTAAATCGGACTCTGACTACTTCTCAGTCGGCATCAGTCACAGCTTCTAAGAGATCTTGAAATAAGTTTTAGGGAGTCGTTGCCAGAACAGGGACGTTCACCATTAATCCAACATTGGATCGGGATCCGTGATATTTAGGCCTCCATTCAGCTCACCAACTGCATAAGGCGCACCAAGTAAGTGGATAAGAGCTTCACCCAAAAGCTCGTGTTGTTTATCTGTTAACACGTCATAATCAAAAGTGTTGGCGCTAGCAAAAAAAGCATCCCAAGCTGCTTCGCCTTGGCCTACCTCATCAAACGCTTTCTTTATGCTCGCAAGGTCAGCAATAATCCAAGGGTCAGATTCAACCTGCTTATACGCCTCATAATAAGCAGGCGCCAATTTCGCTATCGCTTTGAGATAGTGGTAATTCAGCTTGATACATTTCTTGTATGTATTAAAAAATACTTGATCATCGGTTGAATATGGGGATTCCATCGCGCCGCCTGGACCACAGCTCACATTGCTGTAAAAGCCATTGATTAACTCCACCATGCTTAAAGCTGACAGATCTGGCTTTTCATCTGCCAAAACAATAGAGGGAGTCAGAGTGAGCGTTGCGAGAAGAAATACAAAACGTAAGCGAGAAAAAATATCCATTTTTATCGAGCCATCCTTGGGAATCATTCAAATAATCAGCTGCAGACCAGTTGATAACTAATAAAAAAACCGCTACACAGAGCGGCTTTTCATTTTCGAGCAATCAATAAGCTACTTCACTCGGGAAACGTATTCACCGGTACGAGTATCTACTTTCACTACTTCACCAATCTGAATAAACAGCGGCACACGTACCACAGCACCGGTGCTCAATGTCGCTGGCTTCCCGCCGGTACCGGCCGTATCACCTTTCAAACCGGGATCAGTTTCAGTCACTTCCAGTTCAACGAAGTTAGGTGGAGTCACTGAGATTGGATTCTCATTCCAGGTAGTAATGGTGCAAACGTCTTGCTCAACCAACCACTTCTCTTGATCACCGATCGCTTTAGCATCCGCCGCAAGCTGCTCGAATGTGTCATTGTTCATAAAGTGCCAGAACTCACCATCGTTGTAGAGGTAAGCCAGTTCAATATCCATGACGTCAGCGGCTTCGACCGTTTCGCCCGACTTGAAAGTTTTTTCCAACACCTTACCGGAGATAAGTTTGCGGATCTTTACACGGTTAAAGGCTTGACCCTTGCCAGGCTTAACGAACTCGTTATCAATAATTGAACAGGGCTCGCCATCCAGCATGAACTTTAGCCCTCCACGAAATTCGTTGGTACTATACGTCGCCATTTCTACCTCGTTACCAAAGCTGATTATTTCAAATGCCGCAGATGATAACCCGAAAACCCCTCGAGGGTGAACGACCATGGCAACAAGAGCTGGCAAAAGCGATCACCGATCCGGCGGTTTTGCTTACCATGCTTGAGATAGATCAAACTGCATTCGCCGACGGCTTTGCGGCGAGAAAACAATTTCCAATGCGTGTTCCTCAACCATTTATCGATCGCATGGTAAAAGGCGATCCGAATGACCCACTGCTACGCCAAGTTCTGCCGCTGAGCGATGAACTCATTACATCCAACGGTTATGTTAGCGACCCGCTTGGCGAACATGACACCCAAGCACCAGGCTTAATGCACAAGTATCAAAGCCGTGTCCTCCTGATCCTCCGTGGTGGCTGTGCGGTAAACTGTCGTTACTGTTTTCGCCGTCACTTTCCTTACGGCGATAACAGCCCTAGCAAGCAGGAGTGGCAACAGTCATTTGACTACATAGCGGCTCACCCTGAGATTAACGAGGTTTTGCTCTCTGGTGGCGACCCGCTAATGGCCAACGATCAGCAGCTTGACTGGCTACTGACTCAGCTAGAGCAGATCCCCCATCTACGCCGTGTGCGCATACATACGCGCTTACCCGTGGTGATACCAAGCCGTATTACCGATGCGCTCGTCAGTCGCTTAGCCAGCTCAAGATTAAAAGCATTAATGGTGCTGCATATTAATCACGCCAATGAAATTGATAACGCACTACAACGGGCAGCTCAGAAACTAAAACAAGCCGGGATCTGGCTGCTCAACCAAAGCGTACTATTGCAACAGGTGAATGACTCAGCCGATGCATTGTGTGCGTTAAGCGAACGCCTGTTTGAAGCCGATATACAACCCTATTATCTACATCTAATGGATAAGGTCGCCCAAGCAGAACACTTTGACTTGCCGCTAGCACGGGTACAGGCGCTAAACAAAGCAATGATGCAGCGTCTACCCGGTTTCTTAGTACCCAAGTTTGTCCGTGAAATAGCCGGACAGCAAAGCAAAACCCCCATAGATTTAGGTTTTAACCCATTTATTGAGCAAACAGATCTCGATTTTTTCCAGCAAAGCTGACACTGCCCATGTGCAGAAGAAAGCGCTAGAATAGCAACCGACTATAGATACCTTTGATATGAGAGAACCGCTTTAGATGTCGAGCCATGACCAGCTTTTTGAACACCTCAGTGCCAATTTAAAACAGGCTTACCGACAAGCAATTGATGCTGATGCCATACTCAACGAAATGCTGCAGCTTGATGTCGGGAAGTTCGACGCCGTTTTCCGTAAAGATCAAGGCTTTGAATGTGAAGCGATCAGATTTGTTCCCTATGTTGAAGAGCTCGCTGCCGAGATCGAACCACTGAAATCGGCTTCGCCCGACAAATTCGAAGCACAACTAAAAACATGGGTAAGCAAACTGGAACTGCTCCTGCGCACACTGGCAGAATTTAAGCGCAACCTAAAAGCCAAGTAAGCGGTCCACTCTTTCTCCAGCGGCTTCGCCCCATGCAAGCGGGTTAAAATCGACTAAACTTAGAGCAGGCTTTCAACAGATCATCGTTACAGCTTGGTGATATAGGTTTAAGTTAATGGAACCCGTAAATGCGAACGTCGCCGCCTCAGTGACGCAGCAGCTTCCACCACAGAGTAATAACGCGCAACAAACTGCCTTAGCCAGTATCAGTGAGGTAGTGGCAGCGCCGCCTTCGTCAGAAACGACAGAGGAGGATGCAACCGAATCCGTGCAGGTATCAAACTCTTTAGGACAGGCCGCTGAAGCGTCCAACCTCACTCGTAGCCGAGCAATTGAGTTATATAGAGCGGTCGCCGCACTGGTATAAGCGAGCGTGAAAGGAAAAGAGAAAGGGACAATTAATCGAGTAAAAAAGGGTACCGCTGATCTTGTCTAGAAGCTGTACGCCACACCAACGCCTAACGTGTATTCGTAAACTGGCGCCTCAGCTTTCGCTTCATTCGCTTCGAGCTTACCAACAGCGGCATTGTAATTCAGTTGCCAGCTTTCACTGAGACCCTGCTTTGCAGCAACGCCGACACTCACCTTGGATGCACCCTCCGTGACCGCACTACCATCTTCAGCAAGCAATGGCTGGCCAAGATAATGCTCAGCGTACTCACCGTTCATATAGGTGTAACTCACTTCTGGAAACAGCTTCAGATCGCCGGTCACCTGCAAAGGGTAGCTGTAACTTAACTTACCGTATTCTCCCCGCGCCTGCTCACTGAGCTCTGATACCAGTGACACAGCCACCGTTCCCCAAAAGTCCTGGTAACGATACTCAGCGCCCAAGTTGACCCGATCTTTTTCTTCCGCGGAGTCGAACGCTGGCTCCCACAGATCCTGACTATGCTCCACCAACGTTGCCACCGAATGCTTGGTACTGGAAAACAGCGGTTGTGACGATGCTTCAGAGACAACAAATTGTGCGCCTCGGTATTCAACCTGTAGGTCTTTTTCTGGTTGCTGCGCAAGTTGCTGGGAGAGTAGGGGAAAATTCGGAAAACGATCGCCTGCAGTAGCCACACCATCAGTGACTTCAGTCGCTTGTGCGGCACCGCTAACAAGCAGCGCAAGGCTAAGCGCCTTTACAACTTTCCGCATTGGCTTCCCTTACTGTTTCTTATCGTTTTGATTTTTAGTATAGCCAGAGAACGAGATATCTCCGTGCATGGATCAAATTTATCGATCTGGCTCTGAACTTTTCACTACCAGCCATGTCATCAGTAGACCGGTAAATGCAATTTTTCATTACCAACAGATATAAAAAAACCCGCCAGATGGCGGGTTTTTTGATCGCTTAGGAAGCGGAAGGCTACATCAAACTACCCTCTCACCTAGTGTTTCTCTGGAACCCCTGTATTATGCGGCTCCCAAGGCGAAATGCTGTACCACGTTGCTGTATCACGGAGTTGTATCATGTCGAAGGATCAGTACCTCAAGAAACGCGGAAATATCTGGTGGTATCGCCGCCGCGTGCCTGCATCATTACAACACCTCTACCCCAACCAAACAGACATTATAAAGTCACTTCACACAGACAGCCTCAAATTAGCTCGTCTCCGTCGGGACGAGATTACAGCAACGATCAGCGCTCAACTCTCAAGTAGTTACGATCCCGATAGGATACGTTTCAAGGCTCTAGTAGATCAGCTACGCAAAGAAGACCCTGAGACTATGTGGGAGTTGGAGTATCAGGGCTTTAGCAACAAATCTACGGAAGATGAGAGGGAAAAGGATTTAGTGGCTGCGGCAGCTTATAACCACGTCGTACACGGTCAAAAAGAGGCGTACACGCAAACTCTACGTGAGACCCTGTTATCGTGGAAAGTGCGTAACAACAAGAAACCCGCTGATACGCTTAACAAAGTCACGCAAGCTGTTGATAGCTTCTTGCGACATATACGGCAAAACGACATAGCGCTTCTCAGTATCCATAAGAAACAAGTAGTAGCCTACGTCGAATCTCTATCTACAGATTTCAGCCAATCAACTATTTCGTCCCGCCTCTCCCGATTAAGGTCGGTTTGGAAACACGCCTATCAACAGGGTGATATTGAGAAGGAAAGAAGTCCGTTCCATAGCCTAGACCTCTCGCACTTTTCGTCACAACAAGGTGAGAAAAAGCAGCTATTCAGCGCCTTAGAACTTCAATCTATTCTCAATGCAGACCTCCAATCAAACCTGCACGACCTAGTCCGATTAGGTCTCTATACAGGAGCTAGAATAGGCGAACTGTGTAACGTACAGATTGAAGATATTACGAATACAGAGCATGGCTACCTGATGAGGATTATTCAAGGTAAGACGGCATCGGCTAGTCGGATCATTCCCATTCCAAAACAGGCATGCTCAATCGTCACAGAGCGCCTCAATAGTCGCTCCAAGGGTTCACTTATCGAACTGGAAGGTAAAGACGCTAGTCGAACTTTTAGCCGCTTTAAAACAGCACATATAACTACTGATAAGGCACGCACGTTCCACAGCCTCAGGGTTCATTATGTGACGGCAGCCCAACGAGCGGGTATTAAAGAATTTGAGGCGGCATCAATCGTAGGCCATGCCACTGGCAGCACCATGTCATTCGGTTATTACGCAAAAGCTGATTATGGACTTCTTGCCGAAGCAGCCCAAAAGATAGCTGACCAAATTGATATCGAGTGGATTAAGTCTTCCCAACAATAGACAAAGAAGCAGATAAAAGCTGTGGTCACTAAGGTATACCCTACTGACCACCTAAAGGCTGTCCACTTATCTAACGGTAGAATGCGGGTTAGCGGCTTGCGATCAGTGCTCAACTTGGGTAGGCTCCTAGCCTCTAGACCCTAGTGACCAAAAAAAGAGTCCAATGACCACTATCGCTTATATTCGAGTTTCTACCACTGACCAGAATACAGATCGACAGCTAGACGGTGAGACTTACGATAAAGCCTTCACCGATAAGTGCTCAGGTGGGAGTAAGGAGCGACCCGCGCTAGTGGAGCTATTGGACTATGTGAGAGACGGTGATTTAGTTATTGTTCACAGTATTGATCGCCTCGCTAGGAACATCGACGACCTCCGCTCACTGGTACTCGAACTGAACAACAAGGGTGTGACTGTCCGTTTCTGTAAGGAATCCCTCACCTTCTCAGCTAACGACACAAGCCCTATGTCTGAGCTGATGTTGAATATGCTAGGAGCAGTCGCTCAGTTTGAGAGGTCTATGATCAAGGAGCGTCAAGCGGAAGGCATCGCTAAGGCGAAGGATAAGGGAGTTTATAAGGGTCGGACATCAGATATGCGTCGTAACGCTGAAATCCATAAACTTAAGGGCGAAGGTTTAACTAACACAGCTATCGCAAAACAAGTCGGATGCTCCCCTAAAACTGTACAGAGAGTGCTGAAGCAGGTGGCCTAAAATCATCAGATCTTAAATAATCATTAAGAGGCCGCTAGAGCAAACCCAAGAAGCCCCCCGCAAGGGCTGCCCTGACGAGACAGCAAAGCGCCTTCAGGCGTGCGCACAGGAGACCTTACGGGCATCCCAAGCAGCTATCTCAGCCGTTGTTTGGCTATTCCAGTGAAACTAGCGATTCTTAGAGACCCCTAGCAAGAGCACCCCTAAGATCTCTTATAGTCTAGATAACTACTAAATAACTAAGAGAGAGTCTTAAAGAGACTCTAAGAGATCTTAAAGATCAAGGTAGAGATACGTACACACGTAGCACCTACCATGCCAAGTGTATAGTAGGGTTAAAATACTACTGATTACAGACCCTTAGTTCATCACCTCCAAGAGCTTCCTATCTGACATAAAGGTTGCAAGGTATATGGTAATTTAGCAGAATGTAATGCTTCAATGGAATAAGCGAGTATATCGAAATGAAAACAAGGACGTACCTCCTAGCAGGCATCCTCCTAGCCGCATCAGGCTGTGCATCAACTAGCTTAGAAGGCCGTAAAGAAGTCGACGCTCTACACGGTTTCGAGAAGACAGTCTTCGAGACCTCCAAACTGAGCCCCGTCTATGTCTATCCAGAAGGTTGGGAGTCAGGTCTAAGAGTTGATAGAGCTGTGGTAATAGGTAAGAAAGTGCAACTCACCCTTGTCGTTGGCTCAATCACCAATATGTTTGAACTAGACGTTAAGAATGCCAAGGGTAAGTTCAAGGGAGAGCGCTTGGGTACAACCAACTTCGACGAAGGCTTCAGCTACCAAGTATTTCTATTACCCTGTGATGCTATGAGAGACAAAGAGGGTGACTTATTTCGAGTTACTTTTGGCAGTGGATACAAAGACTATTTTGTTGATACAACGAAGAGCGGAATGACTACCAACCCCGTTGAATACTTCGATGCTGTCTACAAGGTCTGTAGTGAAAATACTCCCGCCTAAATACCCGCAATGATTATCAGGGGGGTAACTTCTAAGGCTCCCTTTGCCTAGCACCGCCCTCTGTAGCCTTTGAAAAACGACACCCTAGTTTTTTTAGAAAAAAGTTTTTAGATAGAAGGGGTCGTTTATTGAACAGCTTGGGTAGCGCTACGTGCCTCAAATATGATTCAGCAGGGATAGCCCTTCAGGTTTCACGTAGCGACGCATAAGAGAGTGGCCAAAAAGTTCAGAGTGAACAAATTCGACACCCTCAAGACGCTTCTGTAGAAGATACTATTCACGTTCCAGCGACACCTACCACACACTCAGAACTGCTCCGTATCTCCCCAATCCCACTCCAATTCCCATTTAGCACCTGCCTTGCCTTGTGCCAAAACCGTCCCCTTACTAGGCCACCAGCTTAATTTGAGACCCTTCGAGCAGACCAATTGATGTCCGTAGGGTATCTCCTTGACCTCTTCCAGTGGGAACCCAAGCCCCTCGACACGTTTTATCAACCCCTTTAGTGTTCCCTCGAATTTCACGATAGCTCACCTCTCCAACAACCAGCGTAGAGTGTTATTGCTGGCAATCCCATAGCAATTGTTTTCGCCGCCTCTCCAGCTGAGCAACTGACCCAACGTTTTACTTGAGGGATACGCTTTCCGTTATGAAGGCTCTCTAATCCAATTGAGTCCAAAACAAAGTCCTCTACCAACATGGTCTGATCCATTACTTCTCCTTTGACCTAATTCAGTTGTCATTCAGTGACTTGAGGCTGCGGAGGTTAACAGGGTGATAGAGCTTTAGGGGGTTGTTCCGAGGTTGGAACATTTTTGATGAGATATAGGTCACAAAAAGGGGCAACACTGCTGTACCACAATGCCGCCCCACAACGGGTCTGACAACACCTCTAACCCATTGAAATTAAAGGCTCTTAACAGATGGGCGAAGCTTACATCATACCGCCCATGCCACCCATACCACCCATACCACCCATGCCGCCCATATCTGGGGCGCCACCAGCAGCTGCTTCTTGAGGTACGTCAGTCACCATCGCTTCGGTGGTGATCATCAGGCCACCCACAGACGCTGCAAACTGCAGTGCTGAACGAGTTACCTTAGTTGGGTCAAGAATACCCATGTCGATCATGTCACCGTAAACGCCGGTTTGAGCATTGTAGCCGTAGTTAGCTTCGCCACCACGTACGTTATTAGCTACCACAGAGGCTTCTTCACCCGCGTTAGTTACGATTTGACGCAGAGGCGCTTCCATCGCACGCAGAGCCAGCTTGATGCCGTGGTTCTGATCTTCGTTGTCGCCTTCCAGCTCGGCGATCTTCGCAGCAACACGTACCAGCGCAGTACCACCACCGGCAACCACGCCCTCTTCTACGGCTGCGCGAGTTGCGTGCAATGCATCTTCTACGCGCGCTTTCTTCTCTTTCATTTCAACTTCAGTCGCTGCGCCCACTTTGATCACAGCAACACCGCCAGCCAACTTGGCTACACGCTCTTGCAGTTTCTCACGATCGTAGTCTGAAGAGGCTTCTTCGATTTGCTGACGAATTTGACCAACACGGCCTTCAATCATCTCAGCGTCGCCTGCACCATCAATAATGGTTGAGTTATCCTTGTTGATAACCACACGCTTAGCTGTACCCAGATCTTCCAATGTCGCTTTTTCCAGATCCAAACCAACTTCTTCAGAAATAACCGTACCACCAGTCAACACAGCGATATCTTGCAGCATCGCTTTACGACGGTCACCGAAGCCAGGTGCTTTAACAGCAGCCACTTTCACAATGCCGCGCATGTTGTTTACAACCAAGGTTGCCAACGCTTCGCCTTCAACGTCTTCAGCAATAATCAGCAGTGGCTTACCTGCTTTTGCCAGACCTTCCAGAACAGGAAGCAGTTCACGGATGTTGGAGATTTTCTTGTCAACTAACAGGATGAACGGGCTTTCCAGTTCAACATTGCCAGTTTCCTGGTTGTTGATGAAGTAAGGAGACAGGTAGCCACGGTCAAACTGCATACCTTCAACCACGTCCAGTTCATTTTCCAGACCCTGGCCATCTTCAACTGTGATAACGCCTTCTTTGCCGACTTTGTCCATCGCAGTAGCGATGATTTCGCCAACATGAGCGTCAGAGTTAGCAGAGATAGTACCTACCTGAGCAATCGCTTTGCTGTCAGCACAAGGTACAGAGAGTTCTTTCAGCTCAGCAACCGCAGCGATAACCGCTTTGTCGATGCCGCGCTTGAGATCCATTGGATTCATGCCAGCAGCAACGGCTTTAACACCTTCGTTGACGATCGCTTGTGCCAGTACTGTCGCAGTGGTGGTGCCATCACCGGCATCATCAGAGGTCTTAGAAGAAACTTCTTTTACCATCTGTGCGCCCATGTTTTCGAACTTGTCTTCCAGCTCGATCTCTTTTGCCACAGAAACACCGTCTTTAGTTACGGTAGGTGCACCGAAGCTCTTATCCAGAACGACGTTACGACCTTTAGGGCCCAGAGTAACTTTTACTGCGTTAGCCAGTACGTTTACACCAGCCAGCATTTTTACGCGTGCGTCTTCACCAAATTTGACTTCTTTTGCAGCCATTTTTCTCTTTCCTCAAATTCTTTAGCGTTCTGATTACCTGAATACGCGTATTACTTACGCTTCAATCACTGCCAGTACGTTGTCTTCTTTCATGATCAGTAACTCCTGACCATCAACTTTGTGGGCTTTTTCGACGTAACCACCGAACAGAACTGTGTCACCAACGTTCACGGCAACGGCACGAGTGTCACCGTTATCAAGGGTGCGGCCAGCGCCTACTGCTACAACTTCACCTTTGCTGGACTTTTCAGCAGCACTGCCAGTCAGGACAATACCGCCTGCTGACGTAGATTCTTCTTCCAAACGTTTAACCACAACACGGTCTTGTAATGGACGGATAGTCATCTATTGATCTCCCGAGATTAACCTTTAGTTGATATAAGAAGCGCCACTTGAGGACGCTGGTGGATTTAAGATGGGGATGGGTAGAAAAAAACCAAGCGGGACAGGTGAAAAAAAATCAAAAAACAAACCTAACCCGCTGAAACAGATCTAATCTTTTCTTTCGAACTCGCCGTCAATCACATGACCACGGCGGTCACTCGACTCTGTAGATGTCGAATTCAGAGGTTCATTGGCGCTGGCCGCCGATGAGTCAAACCCTGGTCGGCCATGGGCATAGTAAGCCCCGCCAGGCGCCGCTGCATTGACCACCTGAAACTGGAAGCGCTTGATCAATGCCAACGCAACCAACTTACGCAGTGGTGCCGTCAGGATAAGGATACCGACGATGTCGGTGACAAAGCCAGGCGTAACCAGCAGCACGCCGGCAACCAATAACAGCAGGCCTTCAACAATCTCGGTGCTGGGCATCTGGCCCTGAGCCATTTTTTGCCGCACCGACATCAGCGTAGCAACCCCCTGGCTGCGCACGAGTGAGGCGCCAATCATTGCTGAAAGGATCATCAGTGCAACCGTGGGCATCACACCCAATACGCTGCCCACTTGGATAATGACGCTAACTTCAAGGATCGGGATAAGAATAAACATCAAAAAAAGAACAAACGCCAAAATGCACCTCTCATGCTGTGGGGTTGGCTTAAATCTCTATATTTGGGCGTTATGCCCTTTTATCAATGCAGCAACCGGTTAAAAATGGGACAGGTTAAATGCAACAAGGTTCCCTTCCGTGCCATCAGCAGAAAAAAACGTCACCGAACAGCGAAAGCAAATCACCGCCAAACTGGTCTTATCTACGTGCCCGGACGTTGAACATGCACAACGGATCGCGAGCTGTCTGGTAGCAGAACGCCTGGCTGCCTGTGTCAATCTTATTCCGCAAATGCAGTCTATTTATCGTTGGCAGGATAAGATCGAGCAAACCAATGAGGTACAGTTGCTTATTAAAAGTGACCACGGCACTCTGTCGGATCTCGAGGCACGGCTGACGGAGCTGCATCCCTACGACGTACCCGAATTTTTGGTGGTAACCATCGAAGATGGTAGCGCCGATTACCTGGCCTGGTTAGGCCAATGTTTACAGAGAGACACAAAATAATGTGGTTAAAAATGCGCTTTTTCTCGATGCTGTTCCTACTGCCGACATTGGTATCGGCCTCTGGGTTATCGGGTCTACTGCCCGCAGATGATCAATTTCTCCCCGTTGATGAGGCTTTCCAATTCAGCTATCAGCAAAACGGAAGCAGTGTTGAGCTAAATTGGCAGGTAGCCGATGAGTACTATCTGTACCGTGACAAGTTCAAATTTAAAGTTAACGGCGCAGAGATGGGCACCGCTGAACGCCCCGCCGGTATCCTCTACATGGATGAGTACTTCGGTGAGACTCAAGTCTATTATCATCAAGCTGTCATCACTGTCCCTGTCTCCAGTATCTCCGACAACGCTGAGCTCACGGTCACCTATCAGGGCTGTGCTGCTGCCGGCTTGTGTTATCCGCCAACTCGGAAAACCGTTTACCTGCAACCGCAACCGGACGAAGCTGCCGCAGCCCTAGCCACAGACACACCTGCGGCAGACGGCAACGCGACAACAGAGAGAGCATCCGGCGTGCCGATGGATCAAGGTGGGTTTAACGCGCTACTTAGCGAAGCCAGTGTAGGTTGGGCACTACTGCTGTTTTTTATCTTAGGCGTAGGGCTGGCTTTCACCCCTTGCGTTTTTCCTATGTACCCCATTCTTTCCGGCATTCTGGTCGGCCAAGGTGACAAATTAACCACTCGCCGCGCCTTCAGCTTGTCATTGGTGTATGTCCAGGGAATGGCGATCACTTATGCGGCACTGGGATTAGTGGTAGCAACCGCCGGTTTGAAATTTCAGGCTGCACTACAACATCCTGCGGTACTACTAAGTTTAGGCGGTCTGTTTGTCGTTTTGTCTCTTTCAATGTTTGGCGCGTTTAATTTCCAACTGCCCAGCCATTGGGTCAGCCGCATCAGCAATGTCAGTAACAGCCAAAAGAGTGGCAGCTATATCGGTGTGGGTATCATGGGCGTGCTATCCGGTCTCGTCGCCTCACCGTGCACTACGGCGCCCCTTTCCGGCGCGCTACTCTATGTTGCGCAGTCGGGTGATCTGGTGCTCGGCGGTCTGGCTCTCTACCTGTTAAGTGTCGGTATGGGGTTACCCTTACTGATCATCGGCACTAGCGGCGGCAAACTCCTACCGAAGGCAGGCGCCTGGATGGACAGCATTAAGATGTTGTTTGGTTTTGTCCTATTAGCTGCCGCACTGCTGTTGGTTGGCCGCCTGCTCCCCGCCATAGTAGAGAGCTTGCTATGGGCACTGTTGATTACTGTCACCCTGCTGTTTCTTGCCTTTACTAAATACGGCGCGGAACGTGGCCACTTTACCGCCCGCATCACTGTCGCGGTACTGGCTTTGACTGTTGGGGGTTGGACCGCCATCAATGGCCTGAAGCAGCAACCAGCAACCATCACCGGCCAGTTTATTAACGTGGCGAATGTCAGCGAATTACAACAACAGGTTGACGCTGCGGCAGCAGCAGGTAAGCCGGTGATGCTGGATCTTTATGCTGATTGGTGTGTGGCATGCAAAGAGTTTGAACAGAAAACGTTTCCGGCAGAACACGTGGTTCAGCGTCTAGATCAGTTTGTTTTGCTTAAGGCCGATGTGACCGACAACAGTGGCGAAGCCATTGCATTGCTGGAGTCCCTTGGCGTACTCGGACTGCCAACCTTGGTATTCTATGACCCCAGTGCCGCCGAGTTGGCAACACTGCGGGTTACCGGATTCCAAGGGCCGGATCGTTTTGCCGAACACCTGGACAGAGTCTTGGCCGAATAAGGGATCGTTGCAACCATGACAGCTGCATGCTCATTTTCCTGGATGGCAACACGGCGAGTGATCGCCGTCGCCCTACTCACGTTGATAGGGGTATTGGGGTGCGCCAGCGTTCCCTTATCCACCATGGTCAAAATGAGCCAGTTTGGCCCAGAAGAGTTTGTCGAACTTAAGCCCGAAGATATTCGGGCAAAGGTGACGGTTGAGGAGGCGGTTGGGTTAAAGCCAGAACAGACCATACTCGAAGTCACGCTCGCCAGCCCCAACGGGCAACTGATGAAAACCTTCAACTTTGAACTGATCTCGGAAACTCCGCGCACCGAAGAGCGCTGGCTGCGCGCGCCGCTGCACTGGATCGACTACGAAATGAAACTTACCGATGAAGGTGAGTCTGCATTTGAATCGTTTCAGCAGTTTGCCGCCAATGACCCTGAGCTAAATTCATTTGCCATCAGTGTTGGAGCAAAAGTCAAAAACCCACCGGCAGAGGGTGAGATCATGGTGATGTCTATTGCGCTCAAGCTTTATCAACAAGAAGCCTATATGCCTCTATTTGAAAAAGCCGAGATAAAGATGGGGAAAACAGAGATCTAACTCGCCTGAACAAATCTCGCTGCACAGTGTCAAACAAAAGCGGCAGACTCCGCCACTTCATCTATGCTTGGAGCAGTATTTAACTGTTCAGATAAGCCAAGTTAGAGTAAAACCTCTAATCAACATCAAAACTTTGCACTGATTCGACCAGAAAAATGCTGCGATTTTCTGCGAAAACAATATAATTCGAAAAAAGCGGGAACTTTTCACCGTTCCGACAGCTCAAAAAGCTAAATTTTGCTCAGATTTGACGTGCAATAGCCCATAAACACGAATTAGAAGAAAAAGCCTGCAAGATGGAAGCAAAACTCAACATTTTATTGCTGAATGGCCCAAACCTAAATCTACTTGGTTTACGCGAGCCTGAGATCTATGGCCATCAAACACTGACCGATGTGGTTCAGGCACTTGATGCCCAAGCCGCTTCTTATGGTGTGCAGCTTTCCCATCTTCAAAGCAACGCTGAGCATGAGCTAATTGAAGCGATCCATAAGGCGCGGGGAAAGATGGACTTCATCTTGATTAACCCTGCCGCTTTCACTCACACCAGTGTAGCAATACGCGATGCACTGCTGGGGGTGGCTATTCCATTTATAGAAATACACCTGTCCAATGTCCATGCCCGCGAATCGTTCCGCCACCACTCCTACTTGTCTGATGTAGCAGAAGGCGTCATTTGCGGTTTGGGCATTCAAGGTTATGAGTTTGCACTGCAGGCGGCATGTCGCCGACTGTGCCCCAACGACTAGAACAACGTACTAACGCAGAGAGAAATCGATGGATATTCGCAAAATTAAAAAACTGATCGAGTTAGTCGAAGAATCAGGTATCAATGAACTGGAGATCACCGAAGGTGAAGAATCCGTGCGCATCAGCTGTGGTGGCACAATGATGCAGGCACCGGTCCAGTATCAAGCCGCCCCAGCGGCCGCGCCAGCTGCAGCACCAGCCGCAGCACCTGCGGCAGCAGCGGCTCCTGTAGCTGACGAACCAGCGGGTCATTTGGTTCGCTCACCTATGGTCGGTACCTTCTACCGCGCATCATCGCCTGAAGCTAAGCCATTTTCCGAAGTCGGCCAGCATGTAAATGCTGGAGACGTCCTCTGCATCGTCGAAGCGATGAAGATGATGAACCAGATCGAAGCAGACACGTCCGGTGTTATTAAAGCGATCCTGGTCAACAACGGCGACGCTGTTGAGTTCGACGAACCCATGTTTGTTATCGAATAACCACAGAGAATTGTCATGCTGGATAAAGTCGTCATCGCCAATCGCGGCGAAATCGCGCTTCGTATCCTCCGAGCTTGTAAAGAGCTGGGGATCAAGACAGTCGCAGTGCACTCCACTGCTGACCGCGAACTAAAACATGTACTGCTGGCCGACGAGTCGATCTGTATCGGGAATGCGCCAGCCCAAGAAAGCTACCTCAACGTACCGTCCATCATCAGTGCGGCAGAAGTTAGCGACGCAGTGGCTATCCACCCTGGTTACGGCTTTTTGGCTGAGAACGCTGAATTTGCCGAACAGGTAGAGAACAGTGGTTTCATTTTTATTGGGCCAACGGCCGAAACCATCCGCCTGATGGGTGACAAAGTCTCAGCCATTGAGGCGATGAAGAAAGCGGGTGTCCCCTGTGTTCCCGGTTCTGATGGGCCTCTGGGCGACGATGAGGCGAAGAATATCTCTATCGCCAAACGTATCGGCTACCCTGTGATCATCAAAGCCTCCGGTGGCGGTGGTGGTCGTGGTATGCGTGTTGTACGAGAAGAGAAAGAGCTGATCCAATCGATCGCCATGACTCGCGCTGAAGCTAAAGCTGCCTTTAACAACGATATTGTCTACATGGAGAAGTTCCTCGAGAACCCTCGCCATATCGAAGTTCAGGTCATGGCTGACGGTCAGGGCAGTGCGATCCACTTTGGTGAGCGCGATTGTTCTATGCAACGTCGCCACCAAAAAGTGGTTGAAGAAGCACCTGCGCCAGGCGTAACTGAAGAGATGCGCCGCTTTATCGGTGAGCGCTGCTGCCGTGCCTGTGTAGAGATTAACTACCGTGGTGCTGGCACCTTCGAATTCCTATTTGAGAACGGCGAGTTCTATTTCATCGAAATGAACACCCGTATTCAGGTAGAGCACCCTGTGACAGAGATGGTCACCGGTGTGGATCTGATTAAAGAGCAACTGCGCGTGGCTGCAGGCCAACCGCTCTCTTTCACTCAGGAAGAGATTAAGATCCGTGGTCATGCCATTGAATGCCGGATTAACGCAGAAGATCCTAAGTCGTTTATTCCGTCGCCAGGTAAGATCAAGCGCTTTCATGCTCCGGGTGGTTTAGGGGTGCGTTGGGATTCCCATATCTATACAGATTATTCAGTGCCGCCGAACTATGACTCTATGGTAGGTAAGCTGATCTGTTACGGCGAAAGCCGCGATGTCGCCATCGCTCGCATGAAGCACGCGCTGAATGAGATCGTAGTCGAAGGGATCAAGACCAACATCAACCTGCACAAAGAGATCATGGCCGACGAGAACTTCCAGTTTGGTGGTGCGAATATCCACTATTTGGAAAAGAAACTCGGTTTGCAGTAATCACCACTGCTATGCTCTTAAAGGCTGCCTCGGCAGCCTTTTTTATTAGCAAAATCAGATCCCCCTTGCGCTTGGTCAACACCGGCGTATAGATTTAAGTCGCGCTAATTAACCATTCAGAGACCGACATGAAGCCCGCCAATCTATTATTCATCAGCTTGCTATCTATACTCTTGTGTCGCTTTGCGATCGCCGAAGAAGCCACCGAACAAAACACCACGAAGGCGCTCCCCGAACCGGTGCGGGTGGAGAAAAAGCTGTCAGGAAAATTCAATGATAAAAAGATCGAGTACCGCGTTATCGCCGCTGATACTCATCTGGTCGATGATGACAGCAAGCCAATGGCCAGTATCTTTAGCACGGCCTATATCGCTACCGGCAAGAAAAAGAGTGAGCAACGACCGCTGATATTCTTTTTCAATGGCGGCCCTGGCAGCGCGTCAGTTTGGCTGCACCTGGGGGGCTTTGGACCAAAACGTGTCGTTGTCCCCTCCAATGGTGAAAATGCAGGCGCACCGCCTTATCCCTTGATCGACAACCCGTTAGCGATGCTGGACATTGCCGACCTGGTGTTCGTTGACCCCGTTGGCACGGGTTACTCCCGAGCAATAGGGGAATATCAAGGCACCGATTTCTGGGGCGTGAAAAAAGACGCTGAAGTGCTGTCTCGCTTCGTTCGTCACTTTATCAGTGAACACAAACGCTGGAACTCACCACGTTACCTGGCAGGCGAAAGCTATGGCACGACGCGTATCGGGGCGCTGGTACGAGAACTACAAGAGGGCTGGAACGCAGTCAATCTGAACGGCATTCTGCTGATCTCTGCGATTGTCGATTACCAAACCGGTGACTTTTTTCCCGGTAATGAGCAACCGTTTATGAGCTTCCTGCCGACTTATGCAGCCACCGCTTGGTATCACAATGCACTGCCTAACAAACCCGAACAGTTGGCACCATTCATTGAAGAAGTGAAGGCGTTTGTTCTCAATGAATACTCTGTTGCCCTGCTCAAAGGCAGTCGGCTGACCACAGAAGAACGTGCAGTGATCATTGAAAAGCTGCATCAATACACTGGACTCTCCAAGCAGTATCTCGCCGCAACCGATCTGCGTATTCATGAGATGCGTTTTATGAAAGAGCTGCTTCGTGAACAAGGAAAAGTCGTAGGCCGTCTGGACTCCCGTTATTTAGGTACTGATGCCGATAGCGCAGGGGAAACGTTCGAAGCCGATCCGTCGGGTTATGGTATCGCCGCAGCTTATACCGCAGCGATAAATGACTATCTGGGACGCCAGATCGGAGTTGAGCGTAAAGAGATCTACCAGATCCTGAGCAGCGAAGTTTACAGACATTGGGATTGGTCCATGGGCGGCTCGCCCCGAGAAGAAAACGTCATCAATGTCGCTCCTTTGATTGCTAAAGGGATGCGCCAAAATCGTGATCTCAGGATCTTTGTCGCCAATGGCTACTACGATATGGCAACGCCCTTTTTCGCTACCGAACAATCCTTTGCCCATTACGGCATCGATCCAAAGCGTGTCACTATGACCTATTATCCGGCCGGACATATGATGTATGTCCACGAACCCAGCCTAAAACAGCTTACTGATGATGTCCGTAGGTTTATCGAAACTCCCTAGTTACAGCACAAATCCAGCAGCAGCTTGGCACTATCGGTGCAAAGCTGCTTGTACCTTAACTAGATATCGTTCTACCCTTGCCCTATAAAAAACAACACCATACTGGCACTTTTCAGCCAATTCGATCAGCAATAAGGCATGCAAGTCGATGACAGAGAACAAAACACAGACAGAGACGTCCTCTAATGAAGAGCCTCAAGCCGCCGTCGATGAGTCTCTCACCTCTGATGCAGAGCAAACGGCAGCGATCGATGAGCAAGCGAAGGCATTAAAAGTGAAAAAGATTACACAAGGCGTCTTAATTGCCTGTGTATTACTGTTTGTCTGGTATCTTATCGCCGATCGCGTTACCCCCAACACCGATCAAGCACGATTACGCGCTTACGTGGTCCCCGTGGTTGCTGAAGTCGCCGGCACAGTGATAGAGATAGGTGTCGACAATAACGAAATCGTTAAACAAGACAGCCTGTTGTTTCGTATTGATCCGGAGAAATACCAACTCGCAGTCGTTCAGGCAGAAGCCGACTTAGAGATGGCAGGCCAAGCAATTGGCGCGGACCTGGAAGCGGTCAGTGCTGCGCAAGCCAATGTGTTAGACGCCCAAGCCCACCTGACCAATAAAGAAGCCCAAGCCAAACGAACGCTTACCCTGACCAAGAAAGGGATCATGGCGCAATCATTTGGTGACCAAGCCGTTGCTTCAGTGGCCAAAGCAAAAGCCTCGCTGGCAAAGGCGCAGGCCGATCTGCGCGCTTCGAAACAGAAGTTAGGTAGTGAAGGAGAAAACAACCCGCGCATCCGTAACGCCATTGCCGCTCTGCGAAAAGCTCGTCTTGATCTGCAAAATACCGTAGTCACAGCTCCTCATTTAGGGGTAGCGACCAACGTGCAGATCAGCGTGGGACATTACGCCCAGACCGGTGCGCCACTGATGACTTTTATCTCGGCAGAAGATGTTTGGATCGAAGCCTATATGCGTGAGAACAACCTCGAAAATATTAAGGCCGGTGATGATGTTGAGATGGTACTTGATGCTGCACCAGGCCGCGTATTTAAAGGCAAGGTCGCCAGCGTCGGCTTCGGTGTTAACTGGGATAAGAACAACCAGCTTGGGCAACTACAAACCATTAATACCGCCAGTGGCTGGTTACGGGAAGCGCAGCGCATGCCAGTTATCATTCAGTTCACTGACGACGACAGCACAGGCTTACGCCGAGTCGGCGGACAAGTGGATGTGATTGTTTATACCGGCGACGGTTGGATTATGAATAGCATAGGTAAGCTGTGGATACGCTTCATCAGTCTGCTCAGTTATGCCTACTAACAGACGCTGACGCTTAAAGGCTGATCTCAATGACCCCGACCATCACGGATCCACAACAGCGACGGATGCTCAGGTTTGCCATCGGCACTACTTTAGCGATGGCATTTGCCTGCATCTCAGGCCTGCCGGTCGGCTACCTGATCCCAGTACTCACAGTATCGCTGTTAGGCAACACCCAACCCAATCCCGGGTTCAAAGGCGGCGGCAAGCTAATAATACTCATCGCTGGCAGTGCGTTGCTCGGGTTGCTGTTTTCCGCCGCGACCCTGCGCTATCCCATTGTCTGCATGCTGTTAGTGATCCTGTTTCTATTTCGCATTTTTAAAGGAGCAGCCAAAGGTACGCCAGCGATCGTCAGCGTGATGTTGTTACTTGCCTTCACCATGATACCGGTTGTTTCGTTAACCCATCAGGCGCTTTCTTTAACCGTTGCTGGGGGCCTAGCCACCGCCGGTTTGTTTGCAGTGCTCTTCCTATGGTTTAGCCATTGGCTAATCCCAGATCTGGATGTCACCACTGGCGTACCAGATAAGCAACAGGCAACGACCGTCAGTGACAGTGATGCGATCCACTCGGCGTGGATAAGCACAGTAGTGGTCACCCCTGCCGTGGTCAGCTTTTTCTATTTTGGCCTCACCGAAGACCTAATCACTCTGGTGTTTATCTGTTTATTGGCACTGACCCCGGATCTACAAAAAAGCAGTAAGGGCGCCACCGCCCTGCTTTTAGCCAATATCGCTGGAGGCTTAGTTGCATTGATTCTGTTCCGCCTGCTTGTCGCGGTGCCTGAACTGAGTGCATTGCTGTTACTGATCCTACTCACCGCCCTACTATTTAGTCAGCGGATCTTTTCTGATCGACCGGTGGCACCGCTGTACGCTTCGGCCTTTTCCACCGTGCTGCTGCTGATTGGTTCAACCACCGGCAATTTTGGTGGTGACGCCGATGCCAAATTCTACGCCCGCATTATTGGTATTGGTTTGGCTGCCGCCTATGTGATCTTTGCTTTTATCGTGGTGGCAATCTACAGCCGTCGCAGTCGCGCCACGGTCATCGCTGGCGGAACAAGCGCCAGCAATTAAAACACCCACCGATGGGGGCGTTACATAAAGCACCCACCGGTGACTTAACATCGACGCGGCGATATGTCAGAGTCTATTCATCTCCTTTCGCAAGCAACCATCACTGACTATGGCTATTGAAGTTTTCGATCGTATCTATCAACGTGCCGCCGAGCGTAAAGGCGGTGAACGCGCCTTGGAATTTCTCCTTAGCACGCCATTAAACGCTAATGAGCTGTGCCAGATCCCTGATCATCGCTATCTGTCGACGATGACCAAAGTGATCTTTCAAAGTGGTTTTGTTTGGCGGGTGATCGAGAACAAATGGCCAGCATTTGAAGAGGCTTTCTTTGGCTTTGAACCAGAAAAAATGGTGATGCTAGGTGATGCTCATATCGACCGCTTGCTGCAAGACGCCCGCATTGTGCGAAATGGCCAAAAAATAGCGACTGTGCCGAAAAATGCCCAGATGATCCTCGATGTCAGCAAACAACATGGCAGTTTTGCTCAATTCATTGCTGATTGGCCCGGAACAGATATCACCGGTTTATGGCTCTGGCTGAAAAAGCATGGTGCCCGACTTGGCGGCAACAGTAGCGCCTACCTATTGCGGCGCATGGGCAAAGACACCTTTGTATTGAGTAAAGATGTGGTCGCCCATCTGATTGGCGCAGGCGTGGTTGATAAGGCCCCCTCTAGTCAACGAGACTTAAAAGCCACGCAGACGGCATTTAATCATTGGGCTGAGCAATCTGGACGCTCTCTGACCGAAATAAGCCAGGTCATTGCCTACAGTGTTGGCGATAACCGAGTACAGGCTGAGTAACCTCACGGCCACCGCTAAGTCGATTAAGTAGGGAGTGGTAACTCACACTCACAGACAGCCACGCCGTTTAGGTCAGCATAAATATATTCACCCGGGTGAACCTCTACCCCGGCGATCTCGATTACGATTTCGACATCTCCTTGGCCACGTTTCGCGGTTTTAATCGGGCAAGTGGCCAATGCCTTTACACCAAAAGGCATCTGATTAATCGTACCGACATCGCGCATGGCGCCATTGATGATCACCCCGCCCCAGCCATTATCTATCGCTTTCTTCACCAGGTTATCGCCTAACAGCGAGCGGGCATTGGAGCCGCCGCCATCCACCAGCAACACGCGCCCGTTTCCTGGCAGAGCCAACTGCTCGGCAACACGGCTATTGTCTTCAAAACAACAAACTGTCTGTAGCGGCCCGAAAATAATCGGATGCAGGCCAAAACTACGCCAAGGCAAATTGAGTAAGCGCAACGCTTGCGGGTGTTCATCAAACAGATCAGGTAGCAGGTCTAACATCCTCTCTCCTATGCCATCACTCATCGCGAAATTTAGATTAGAGTTATTACTCAATCTGGTAGATATTCTAACAATTAGCAAGTCATCGAATATTTTTCACTCTAATCAGAGCCACCAGCAATAGCGTTGGTACTGTTATATAACGCCCCTGCCAGCTACAATCCGCCCATTCAAGATAATTCCAGGAGATGCCATGCCTTGGCTCCAGCTTCGCCTAAATGCCACCGCCGATACCGCAGAAAAAGTCGGTGACTTAATGTCTGCTTGCGGTGCCTTGTCTGTGACATTTTTGGATTCGAAAGACAATCCGGTGTTTGAACCTATGCCAGGAGAAACCCGCTTATGGGGAGAAACTGACGTGATGGGTTTATGGGATGCGGAAGCGGACATGGACATTGTGGTCAGCTATCTACAGATGCATGGCGGATTAACCAAAGGCCAACGCTATAAGCTAGAACCGCTGGAAGACAAGGACTGGGAGCGGGAGTGGATGGATAACTTTCATCCGATGCAGTTTGGTGAACGTCTGTGGATATGCCCAAGCTGGCGCGACGCGCCTGCGGCCGATGCAGTTAATGTGATCCTGGATCCTGGCCTGGCATTTGGTACTGGCACCCATCCAACCACTGCGCTTTGCCTGCAGTGGTTAGATAGTTTGGATTTAACCGATAAGACGGTGGTCGATTTCGGTTGTGGCTCAGGTATTCTTGCTGTGGCGGCGCTTAAACTAGGTGCAAAAAGCGCCATCGGCATCGATATTGACCCACAGGCGATCCTTGCCAGTCGTGACAACGCCGAACGCAATGGCGTCAGCGACAAGCTCAGCCTCTATCTGCCCGATGAGCAACCTGCGGACTTAAAAGCTGACGTAGTGGTCGCCAATATTCTTGCCGGCCCACTCCGGGAACTCGCACCTTTAATCTGCCGATTACCCCTGCCGGGCGGTCACCTTGCGCTCTCTGGCGTACTAGAATCTCAGGCGGAAGAGGTCGCATCAGCCTATCAATCACACATAAATCTCGATCCTATTTGTCAAAAAGAGGAGTGGGCGAGAATTAGTGGGATCGCGAAATAATTGCTTACAAACATGCTCTTTTACTTATGTATCAACAAGTTAACTAGAAAGCAAAAATATAAATAAATCGCTTGCTTTTGCGTCTGGTCAATAGCTGTTCGAAAGGTTAAAAACTGACCTTTCTTACGGCGAAAAAAAAAAGTAAACTACGCCGCTCTCAACAGATGGGTGGTGAAACTTTGAGCATTCAGATTGGCCCTTACCGTCTCGACAATCCGCTGATTGTCGCGCCGATGGCTGGGATAACCGATCGTCCTTACCGTCAACTTTGCCGCCGTATGGGGGCAGGTTTAGCAGTATCGGAGATGCTTTCAAGTAATCCCAAAATCTGGGGTACAGAAAAATCGCAGAAACGCATGGACCATTCAGGTGAGTCCGGTATCCGCTCGGTGCAAATTGCCGGCGCAGATCCAGATCTGATGGCCGAAGCTGCGCAATTTAATGTCGCCAATGGCGCCCAAATTATTGATATCAATATGGGGTGTCCAGCCAAAAAGGTGAACAAAAAATTAGCCGGCTCAGCATTACTGCAGTATCCGGAACTGGTAGAAAAAATCATCAAAGCCGTGGTAAACGCGGTCGATGTACCAGTCACGCTAAAGACCCGCACCGGATGGGCACCTGAGTACAAAAACGGCGTCGAGATTGCCCGCCTGGCTGAACGTAATGGGATCCAGGCAATTGCTATACATGGTCGTACGCGAGCATGTATGTATAAGGGGAATGCGGAGTACGACACCATTGCTGCGATTAAGCAGTCAGTGTCTATTCCTGTTATTGCCAATGGCGATATCGATAGCCCGCAAAAAGCACAGCAGGTTTTAACCGACACCGGCGCGGATGCGCTGATGATTGGTCGAGCCGCTCAAGGACGACCGTGGCTGTTTAAGCAGATTGCTCACTATCTTCACTGTAATGAGCTACTGCCTGATCCGCCGGCACAGGAAATACGCGAAATCGTGTTAGCGCATATTGATGCGTTACACATATTTTATGGAGATGTGATGGGTCCACGGATCGCCCGCAAGCATGTGGGTTGGTATCTGGCGGAGCTTGATCAAACCAGAGAATTTCGAAGCAAATTTAACGCTTTGATATCAGCTAAGGATCAGCTGCAGGCGTTAGATGCATTCTTTGCATTAGAAAATTAATCACAATTTATTAAGCGAGCTAAGGCGTATGTTTGAGACTAATCTGAAAAATGAAGTAATGGGTACTGTTAATCAAATGCCAAACACTTCTTCCAATGCGCAACCTCTCCGCGAATCCGTTAAAAAAGCGATGCGCAACTATCTGACACAGTTAAACGGTCAGGACATCAATGACCTGTACGAGCTGTTCCTGTCGGAAGTAGAAGCGCCGTTGCTTGAAGAAGTGATGACCTACACCCGTGGTAATCAGACTCGTGCCTCAAACCTGTTGGGCGTCAACCGCGGTACGCTGCGTAAGAAGCTCAAAAAGTACGGTATGAACTAAAATAGTTTGCTACAGGGTCCAATCGGACCCTGTTGTCTATCTGGAGCCCATGCTCCAACACGGGAAGCCTTTTCGCCTCCCCCTATCAAATGAGTTGAGGAATGTTACTCGATGGAAGCTGCTAGACCGATCCGCCGTGCGCTTATCAGCGTTTCAGACAAGACCGGTATCGTAGAATTCGCCCGTGCGCTGGCCGAAAAGGGTGTAGAAATCCTGTCTACTGGTGGTACTGCCCGCCTGCTTGCCGAACAAGGCATCGATGTCATTGAAGTCTCTGATTACACCGGGTTCCCTGAGATGATGGATGGCCGGGTAAAAACCCTGCATCCAAAGGTCCACGGTGGCATCCTGGGTCGTCGTGATCAAGATGATGCAGTGATGAATAGCCATGGCATCAACCCAATCGATATGGTTGTCGTTAACCTGTATCCATTTGCAGCCACAGTCGCTAATCCTGACTGCAGCCTCGCCGACGCAGTCGAGAACATCGATATCGGTGGTCCAACTATGGTGCGCTCTGCAGCAAAGAACCATAAAGATGTCGCTATCGTCGTCAACGCATCAGATTACAACCGCGTACTTGGCGAAATGGATAGCAATGAGGGTTCATTGGCCCTGGCGACCCGTTTCGATCTTGCTATCGCCGCTTTCGAACATACTGCAGCCTACGATGGCATGATCGCTAACTATTTCGGCACCAAAGTTCCTAGCTATGGTGACACCGACGAGAACAGCGAAAATAGCCAGTTTCCACGTACTTTCAACAGCCAGTTCATCAAAAAGCAGGATATGCGCTACGGCGAGAACAGCCACCAAGCCGCTGCTTTTTATGTTGAAAAGGATCTACAGGAAGCCTCTGTTGCATCAGCGAAGCAGATCCAAGGTAAAGCCCTCAGCTACAACAATATTGCCGATACCGACGCCGCGCTGGAATGCGTGAAAGAGTTCGAGCAACCAGCCTGTGTCATCGTCAAGCATGCGAATCCGTGTGGCGTGGCGTTAGCTGAGACGCAATTGGAAGCTTACGAACGCGCTTTCAAAACGGATCCAACATCAGCATTTGGCGGTATCATCGCTTTCAACCGTGAACTCGATGCCGACACCGCTGAAGCGATTGTCAGCCGTCAGTTTGTGGAAGTGATCATTGCGCCAACAGTCAGCCCTGCGGCGGCACAAATCGTCGCAGCGAAGAAGAATGTTCGCTTGCTCGAGTGTGGCCAGTGGGATAAAACCACCACTGAATATGACTTTAAACGAGTCAACGGCGGCTTGCTGGTACAAGATCGCGATCAAGGCATGGTGACGCTGGACGATTTAACCGTGGTAACCAAGCGTAAGCCAACCGACAAAGAGCTGCAGGATCTGCTGTTCTGCTGGAAAGTGGCTAAATTTGTTAAATCAAATGCCATTGTTTACGCCAAAGATAGCATGACGATCGGTGTTGGCGCGGGTCAAATGAGCCGTGTATATAGCGCCAAAATCGCTGGCATTAAAGCGGAAGATGAAGGTCTCGAAGTCGCCGGTTCAGTGATGGCTTCAGATGCTTTCTTCCCATTCCGTGATGGCATTGATGCCGCAGCGAAAGCGGGCATTAGCTGTGTTATCCAGCCTGGCGGCTCTATCCGCGATGATGAGGTGATTGCAGCGGCGGACGAACATGGCATGACCATGGTGTTCACCAACATGCGTCATTTCCGTCACTAAAATAGTTGGCGTCCTAATGTTGGACGCTAAATTAAAGAGACGCGGGTTAGCACAAGCTAACCCTACAAAACCGCAGCAGCATTGCCGCGGTTTTTGCACATATAATCCGACCGATTAGCCCCATATTGAGGGAGATAAGAATGAACGTATTGGTAATTGGCAGCGGTGGCCGTGAACACGCCTTAGCATGGAAAGCGGCGCAATCTTCCGACGTCAGTAAAGTCTTCGTCGCGCCAGGCAACGCAGGCACAGCTTTAGAACCAAAGCTAGAGAATGTCGCCATTGGCGTCAGTGATCAGCCAGCATTAATCAAATTCGCTCAAGAGAATGATGTCGCACTCACTATCGTTGGCCCAGAAGTGCCTTTGGTTGAAGGTGTAGTCGACGCATTTCAAGCGGCAAACCTCAAAGCTTTCGGTCCAAGCCAAGGCGCAGCCCAGCTGGAAGGCTCTAAAGCCTTCACCAAGGACTTCCTTGCCCGTCACAGCATCCCAACAGCCGAATACGCAAACTTCACCGAGATCGAGCCAGCACTGACCTATCTGCGGGAAAAAGGCGCGCCTATCGTCGTTAAGGCTGATGGCTTAGCCGCTGGCAAAGGTGTGATTGTTGCCATGACACTGGCAGAAGCTGAAGATGCGGTACGCGACATGCTTGCCGGTAATGCCTTTGGCGATGCCGGCCACCGCGTGGTCATTGAAGAGTTCCTTGATGGTGAAGAAGCGTCGTTCATCGTCATGGTCGACGGTAAGAATGTGTTACCGATGGCGACAAGTCAGGATCACAAGCGCGTCGGCAATGGCGACACCGGCCCCAACACCGGTGGAATGGGTGCTTATTCACCAGCCCCAGTAGTCACCCCTGAGATCCACGACCGCGTGATGAACGAAGTGATCATGCCGACAGTGAACGGCATGGCAGCTGAAGGGAATACCTATGTCGGCTTCCTCTACGCCGGTTTGATGATCGCTGCCGACGGCACACCGAAAGTAATTGAATACAATTGCCGTTTCGGCGATCCAGAAACTCAACCGATCATGCTACGTATGCAATCTGATCTGGTGACACTCTGCCTAGCAGCGATTGCTGGAGAGTTGGATCAGCATGAAGCCAAATACGACAACCGTGCCGCTGTCGGCGTTGTATTAGCCGCAGGTGGTTATCCTGGTGACTATGCCAAAGGTATTGAGATCCACGGTTTAAACAGCAACGAAGTCGCCGGTGAGAAGATCTTCCATGCAGGTACGGCTGAAAAAGATGGCGCTGTTGTCACTGCTGGTGGTCGCGTCCTATGTGCCACGGCCCTCGGCAATACCGTGACCGAGGCGCAACAGCGTGCTTACGCGCTTGCTAAGCAGATCAGCTGGGATGGTATGTTTTACCGCACAGATATTGCCTACCGCGCAATTGAACGGGAACAACAGAGCTAAACACGCGCTGTTTGACGTATATAAAAGGCCAGCTATTGCTGGCCTTTCTCATATCAGTCAGTTATTCCTGTCTATTCTAAAGTCGTTAAACTACCTGTTGGTCAATAAAATTAAGGGCAAACTCACTTAACGGTTTTGGATGGCCAATATTAAACCCCTGAACAAAGTCGATCCCCAGATCACAGGCACTTTGATAGACAGCGTCATTTTCAACATATTCAGCCACCGTCTGCATTCCTAAGACGTTACAAACCTGATGTATCGATTGTACTAATGCCAGATCTTTCGGATCTTCATGCATGGTGCGTACAAAACCGCCATCTATCTTCACAAAGTCCACCGGCAGAGATTTCAGATAGCCATATGATGAGAAGCCGCTACCAAAATCATCCAAGGCAAAACGAAACCCCTGGTTACGCAAGCGCTTAAGTAACTCGATCATTTTCTGCTGGTTACGTATCGCTGCACGTTCAGTAATTTCAAAGCAGATACTGCTATTAGGGATACGGTAACGATGGCATAAACTGGCTAAATAGGGCTCAAACTTATCACTGCCTAGCGTTTCTGTAGACAAGTTGATACTGACCCGGCTATGACTCCAACACTCTGGATGACGGGCAAGCCATTGATAAACATGCTCCAACACCCAGTGGTCGAGCTTTTCACATAGATGGTAACGCTCAGCCGCGGGGAGAAAGCTATCCGGTAATAACAGCTCTCCATTAGCTTCTCGCATGCGTACCAAGACTTCAATCCGCTTCATACCCTCTGTCGTCGGCGCCAGCGGCATGATCTCCTGATAGTAAAGTTCGAGCTTATCGGCGTCAATCGCATCATTGATCTTGATAGCCCAACGAGGGGCTTGCTGATGATCGGTCACCTCTTGATTATCAGCATCATAGAAACAGATATTATTACTTCCAGGTAACTTAGCCCCACGACAAGCAGCGTCAGCTTCCTGCAGCACCGCTTTTAATTGAGTCTGTTCTGGGCGCAAAAAGCTCACTCCGATACTGGCGCCAACGGAGTAAGCACTGGCCCCCCAGTACACACTCACCGACTCAATCTCCTCACTGATCTTAACCATCACTTTGCGCACTGCATCAATATCGATATCTCGCAATACCAAAGCAAACTCATCGCCACCCATTCTGGCCAACAGATCCGTCTCACGAATGCAGCGACGAATAGCATCAGAGATCTCACGCAGTAAACGATCACCGACACCATGGCCGCAGTTATCATTCACTAACTTGAAATTATCCAAGTCAATGTAACAAACGGCATGCTCGCCTGATGTTAACTCTGGACTTAACAGACTGATCATCTGTTCAAAGCGCCCACGGGTATATAAGCCAGTGACAGGATCATGACTCGACTGATGTTGTAGCTTCTCTTTTAATAGCTCAGCACTACTGATATCTCGAAGCACCAGCACGGCGCCGGTGATCTCATCGGCTGCCCCCAGAAGAGGGGAAACCGTTTGCTCAATACTAACGGACCGACCAGCAATCTGTAGGCGACGCATACTACGCTGAGTGGTTGCGCTAGGCATATCAGCAAACATCGCAATCTGTGGTGCTAGTGACATGCCATCGACGCTTTGTAAGACCTTGTCGATTGGCAAGCCAACCCCTTGCTCCTGCGTCAGCTGCAGCAGCTTCTCGGCAACCGGGCTCAAATAAGTAATGCTGCCACGGCTATCAGTACTGATCACAGCTTCACCAATAGATGCCAGCGTGGTTCTGGCACGCACTTTTTCCTTAAAGAGGGAATCCATCAAGCGATTAAACTTTTCGCCTAATATTTTAATTTCACGACTTTTACCGACGATAATTGGCTGACACTCTTCGGCATCCGCGTCTATCGCGTTCACTTGCCGCGTCAAAGACGCCACTGGCGCAGCCACGTATTGACGGATAAACAGGTAAAGTGCAGCCAAAAGTGCCAACAAGCTACAAATAGTGATCACTAAGTAGCGTTCGATCCCTTCCGCACCAAACAGAAACAGGGAGCGATCCATCGAAATAGATAGCTCAAATTGCGTATCATGATCGAGACCATAAAGGGTTCGAGTGACCCACAGCGAACTTTGTGTCCGATCTAGCTGGGTATCATTATGGCTCTGAAGCTTTTGTGGCCCTTGATGTGGCTGCAAGTTAACGCTGTAGCCCATGGCCTGCGAAATCCGAAACAGTAGCTGGGCATCCACCCGTTCTGCAAACACTAAATAGCCCGCCGTTGTACCATTAATATTGGCGTCATCTAACGGTCGAATCGCTCGGATCGTTAACATCATCGGCGCATGATCGAACTGCACCATTCCAGTGATCGTCTTACGTTCCAGTTCCGATGCCTGCTGTTGGATCCTATGTTGGATTTTCTGCTTTATATTGGCAGGCACAGTGGCATTAACAAGGCCACTATCTGTGTCGATGAAACGCTCAAATAAAACAGAGACATCAGCATCAAAAAACATCACCAGATGCGAGCGGTTAAACACCAACAGGTCATCAGGGAAGTAACCGGTTTCAAACGCCTTAGAAGGGGTGACAACATACTTCACCAGGTCCGGCTCTTGCGACCATTCAAAGCCCCATGTTTCTAAGCGCTGCAGGTAAAACTCAAATTGATTGTATGTTTGTCTGAGATGATTTTCCGCGACCATATGCTCAATACGCTGCAAGGTATCGAGTAGCAGCCCGCGAGAAGCTATCCAGAGGAAAAGCAGGGCTGGCAAACAGATCATGGCCAATAATGTGAAGAGTCGCCGCGTCAAAGACATGAGTAAAGAAACACCAATGAGTGACTGTGTCTAAATTCAGGCGACAGTGTACCCTATATTTTTACAATCGGTTAACAAAGCGTCATTATTTTTTCTTTCGCGCCATTATTTTGTCACTCAACCCAATGCAGTAGATCCCTGATCACTGACCAACGGGGCTTTTTATCTACTGCTCCGCCACCCAAAATCCAAAAGTCATATTGCGATTGGATATCACCATTAGCCCGTTTCACAGTTATCCAACTATTAAGCATATTCAACAAATCCGTGTTGCGTTTAGCGACCACATAACCAGTGGCAAACTGATTACCCTGTTGAGTGGGTAAAACCACGCCATAACGAGGATGCAAAATACTCCAAGCGTAGCCAGATTCTGCACTGATCAAAAGCGCATCATAGGCTTCTGGTTCCTGAAAGAACTCATCATAAGAGGTTAACGCCACGGTATCGATCTGCGGCAAGCGTTTTTGGAGCAGATCCAACTCACGAATATGCTCCACAGTCGCCAAGGTAAACCCTTCATGCTCACGGAGCTTGGCCATTGAATCGAACTCCCGCAGGCGGTAGTCCATCGCCATGAGCGACAAGTTCAATTCTAAAACCGGCTTGGTAAAGCTCATGTGCTGAATATCATAGACATCAAGCTTGATACCCGACATCGCGACATCGAAATAGCCTTTGTTTAGTGGTATTCGCAAGTTATCTCGGACAAAAGGAATAAACTCAACTTTGACCCCTAGATCTCGCGCCAACTGGTGAGCCAAAGAGATATCAAAACCAACTAACTGACCATCACGATTAAAAAATGAAAACGGCACATTGGTCGGACTGTAACCCACCCGCAGCACACCGCGCTTCTTAATCACCTCTATATTCGTCAAGGCATATTCGCCGCCGGTATATGACTTGGGGATCTGCGCATACACATGCTCCGGCACCTTATCCGGCACCCGCATGGTAGACAGTTGCTCACCGATCTTATTGTCATCACCAAGAAAAATGCCGTTAACAAACCGGCTGCCATACAGAATGATAAAACTCACGCCAATACCGAATAGGGCGAACCGCACTATTCTTCCCAAGCTGATTTTCACCTGATCCTGGATCACGGCCACTGACAACAGCACAAATATTAACAGCTGCATCGCAGCAACCAGTGAGTTGAACTTACCCGTCAGAACATTGGAAATAATAAACAGCTCAAACATATCTGCTGGCAGACGAAAGCTGTCCAGCATGAAAGGGATGGCGACGTTGACACTACCAAACAAACTAAAAACACCACTGACACTAAACAGCGGCATATCGGTTATTTCAATGCTCTTGCCATTAAACCAGCCAGCAAACAATACAAACATCAGTACGGTCAGCTTGCCTACGTTTGGAAAACTGTAAGCGATGGGCATCAACACTTCGAGCATGTAATCCGTGTCTTCTTTGCGCATCCGATTCTTACGAAACAGGCGCTTTGCTCCCTCAACCAATACAGGCAGCAAGACAAATACATTACCCGTAGTAAACGCTGTCACTAGAGCATCTCGACTAACAGCCAACACCTCCCCAGTTTTAAAGGGGCTGATCGCCGCTAACATGCGCGGAAATACCCAGAATGTCAGTACCAGTGACAACACCAGGTAACTCACCAGATAGACCTGCAACGAGCCGAACTGTTCCAGAGTTAATGTGCCCGCTGCGCTGGCTGTTAGCGCAAAAACACTCACTGGCAACGTTTTAACTAATGCCCCATTAAGCTTCGACAACGCTTCAGCTAAGGTACCTAAGGATTCGAGCAACGATGTTTTGTGCTTCAAACTAATCAGTGTCACCCCCAGCGAAATCGAGAATAGAACCACTGCGGGGATAGCACCGTTGGCCATCGACTGAAACGGGTTTGAAGGGATATAGATGGATAGGAAATCCACTTCAGCTTGCGGAGTCACCAAAGAGCGACTGAAAAACGATGCCGATTCCAACGCAGGAAAAGCAAACTGGGTCAGCAATATAACGATCATACCGACCAACCATATGGCTAGCATCACTAAAGAAGCCCGCGAGAACATCTGCTTGGCATGTTCTTTGGTTAAACGACCGATACCGCCGATCAGTGAGACGACGATATATGGCAAGATCGTCATCTGCATCAACATGATCACAGCATTACCGATCCAGCTCATCCAACCGACCATCTCACCAAAGAAGATGCCCGTGAGGAAACCAAAGAACAGTGCCCATAAGATCACGGTTGAAAGAGAGAAACGAAAGTGAGAAAAACTCATTCAGATAGATTCACGGGTTAATTCATTACCATTGCACAGGGTATTGTGCTTTTCGCGCTTTGCAAGCCTCAACACAAACAGGCATGATATGGCACAGATTAAAGGCAGCGGAGAGAAGGCTGCTGATAACTGAATGGCGATCATCATTTCGCCATCTATAATTGGTTCAATTATGAATCAGATGCCGATAATGGCATCACCAGAAACAGTTCTGGAGGTAGGGTTGACTTGCGTCAACCCTACTTTCGTTGCACCAAGCCATACTTATTCGCTAGTAATTTTACTACAATTTCCGCACAAAAGTCGGACAGGAGAAAAACTGATGAGACGCCCCCTGGTACTAGGTAATTGGAAAATGAACGGCACCAAAGCCAGTAACGCAGAGCTGATCGAAGGCCTTAAAGCCGCTGCCGCTGGTGTTGATTCAGTCACCATCGGCGTTTGCCCCCCTGCAGTTTTTATTGCTCAAATCCAGGAGCTTGCGGGTGACAGCAACATCTGTATCGGTGCCCAGGACGTGAGCGTTCACGCCGGCGGTGCGTACACAGGTGAATGCTCAGCAGATATGCTGAAAGAGTTCGGTGTCAGCTACGTTTTAGTTGGCCATAGCGAGCGTCGCACCTATCAAAACGAATCTGACGAACTGATCGCCAAGAAATTCAAAGCGACTCAAGATGCTGGTTTAGTTCCTGTGCTTTGCATCGGTGAAACTCTAGAAGAGCGCGAAGCTGGCAAGCTGGAATCGGTTATCACCACTCAGGTGAATGCAGTAATCGATGCCTACGGCATCGAAGCTTATAAAAACGCAGTGATTGCCTACGAGCCAGTTTGGGCTATCGGCACCGGTGTAACAGCATCATCAGAACAGGCACAAGAAGCACACGCTCTGATCCGTAAGTTGCTAGCCGCGAAAGACGCAGAAGTCGCCGCAGGCATGCAGATCCTTTACGGTGGAAGCATGAAGCCTGGTAACGCTGCAGAACTGATGGCGATGGAAGACATCGACGGCGGTCTGGTTGGTGGAGCCTCTCTGGTAGCTGCTGATTTCGCTGGCATTTTCAACGCAGCTAAGTAAACCTGTTTAAAGGTATTCAAGCATGATTAAACGTATTGGTGTATTGACCAGTGGTGGCGACGCCCCCGGCATGAATGCTGCGGTACGTGCTGTTGTCCGCAGCGGCCTGCAGGCTGGTCTGGAAGTTTATGGTGTCAACAATGGTTTTGCTGGCCTTCACTCCGGTGATATCCACAAGTTGGACCGCTACTCTGTATCTGACACGATCAACAAAGGCGGAACATTTCTAGGTTCTGCACGCTTTCCTGACTTCAAAAAAGTAGAAGTTCGTGAGCAAGCGATCGAACAGATGAGAGAGCGCGGCATCGAGGCCTTAATCGTGGTCGGCGGTGACGGCTCCTACATGGGCGCTAAGAAGCTGACTGAGATGGGTTACCCCTGTATCGGTGTTCCTGGCACTATCGACAACGATATTGCCGGTACCAACTTCACCATCGGCTTCGATACCGCGCTCAACGTGGTAATGGAAGCGATTGACCGTTTGCGCGATACCTGCAGCTCTCACAATCGTATCTCAATCGTTGAAGTGATGGGTCGCCATTGTGGTGATTTGGCACTGTGGGCCTCAATTGCCGGCGGCGCTGAATTCCTCGTGATCCCAGAAGCTGACGCTTGGGACGAAGCCAAGCTTTTACAGCAGATCCAAGATGGCATCGCCAAAGGTAAAAAACACGCTATTGTGGTTATTACCGAGCATGTAACCGATGTAAATGCTCTAGCCAAGAACATTGAAGGACAAACAGGTCTGGAAACTCGAGCGACGGTTCTGGGTCATATCCAGCGCGGTGGCTCACCTACCTGTCGTGACCGTGTTCTGGCCAGCCGCATGGGTGACTATGCAGTACAGCTTCTGGTCGAAGGCCAAGGCGGTCGCTGCGTTGGGATCCTAGCTAACAAGCTGGTACATCACGATATTATCGAAGCTTTGGAAGAGATGGTTCGTCCATTCGACAAAGAGCTATACGATCTATCGCAACGTCTGTTCTAAACAGCACTTTGTCGATTGAACATCGACAAAACATAAAGCCGATATTACGTCCCATGTAATGTCGGCTTTTTTATTCCCTAAGCAATAGATTAAACTGCCTACTTCACTCCCCTATCAAAGACCCTCTATGACTGACCGCCTCTGTCAGCTATTAGACGAAATCAACGGTTGTCGCCTATGCGAAGCATCTTTACCTCTTGGGCCGCACCCTGTTGTCAGGGCGTCTAGCAGCGCAAAGGTTCTGATAATAGGGCAAGCTCCCGGCACCAAAGTGCATGCATCAGGTATTCCTTGGGATGACGCCTCTGGTAAACGATTGAGAGACTGGCTAGGATTGTCGCCCGAGCTGTTTTACGACGAGCAGCAAATTGCGATTATGCCAATGGGGTTTTGCTACCCGGGCAAGGGCAAACAGGGCGATCTTCCCCCTCGACCAGAGTGTGCGCCAAAGTGGCATCAGGCACTGCTGGCACAAATGCCAAACATCCAATTAACGTTACTGATTGGACAATATGCACAGCGCTATTACCTTAAAACGCCATTTAAAACACTCACAGAGAATGTTAAACACTGGCAGAACTACCGTAGTGAAGGCCAGTTTCCTCTGCCGCATCCCTCGCCAAGAAACCAACTTTGGCTGAAAAAAAATCCGTGGTTCGAAGAGTTACTTCTGCCACCTTTAAAATCGAAGATTCAGGCTCTTATAGAGAGATAGTCCGGTGATAAAATCCATGAAAACGTTACTCATCTTAGTCTTGGTTATACCATTTGTTAGCTTGACCAATGCAGAAGCTACACAGCCTGCAACAACGCCTATCGATCAACTGCTGAATACGTTTCACCAGTCTGCCGCGACAGCCAACGGCGAAGTCTATTTTTCACTATTTCATCGCAATGGGGTATTTATCGGTACCGATGCTGGCGAGCGTTGGACAGTCAATCAGTTCCAGGAATACGCACAGCCTTATTTCAGCCAAGGTAAGGGGTGGACTTATACAGCGTCAACCCGCCATATCGATATCAGCGAAGATGGTCAGTTCGCCTGGTTCGACGAACTGCTCTGGAATGAAAAATACGGGCAATGCAGAGGCTCAGGCGCCTTGATTAAGACGCCGACGGGCTGGAAAATACTGCAATACCACCTGACATTTCCCATACCCAATACGCTGGCTAAAGAGCTAACCGAGAAGATAAAAGCGCATATCACCAAAGAATAGACACAACCACCTGTTATCGTTTGTAAAGGCGCCCATCAGGGCGCCTCTGACTCTAAAGCGGCCACGATCCGCTACTTTTGGTGATATGGCTTGCTCAATTCATGCACCGCAGATACAAAGGCACCAGCATTTTCCGGTGGTACATCCAGGTGGATGCCATGACCAAGGTTAAACACGTGGCCAGAACCTTCGCCAAACTCATCGAGAATAGTGGCGACCTCTTGTCTAATCTGCGCAGGCTCGGCATAGAGCATGGAAGGATCCATATTGCCTTGCAGCGCTACTTTATCGCCAACTCGACGTCTGGCATCTGCCATATTGGTGGTCCAATCCAGTCCCAAGGCATCACAGCCGGTAGCCGCAATCTTCTCCAACCACTGGCCGCCACCTTTGGTAAACAAGGTGACAGGCACACGACGACCATCCGCTTCACGAGTCAACCCATCAACGATTTTCGCCATGTAACGCAATGAAAATTCTTCATAAGCGCGATGCCCCAACGCCCCGCCCCATGAATCAAAAATCATCACCGACTGTGCACCTGCAGCGATCTGCGCATTCAGGTACAAAATCACCGAATCAGCAAGTTTATCCAGTAAAAGATGAAGCGCCTTCGGCTCTGCAAAAGCCATCTTCTTAATCACTGAGAAGGTTTTGGATGACCCACCTTCGACCATATAAGTTGCCAATGTCCATGGGCTACCGGAAAAGCCGATCAACGGTACTTCGCCTTTCAGTTCACGGCGAATAGTGCGGACTGCATCCATCACGTAGCGGAGTGAATCCTCTGGATCAGGCACCGCTAACTTGGCTACGGCGTCATAAGAGCGCACCGGATGCATAAATTTAGGTCCTTCTCCCTGTTCGAAATAAAGCCCTAGGCCCATGGCATCGGGCACAGTGAGGATATCCGAAAACAAGATAGCTGCATCCAACGGAAAACGGCGTAGCGGCTGCAACGTCACTTCACAAGCCAGCTCTGCATTCTTACACAGACTCATGAAATCACCTGCTTGTGCCCGCACTTCACGGTACTCAGGAAGGTAACGGCCTGCTTGCCGCATCATCCATACAGGGGTGACATCAACAGGCTGTTTCAGCAGCGCCCGTAAATAACGATCATTTTTCAATTCAGTCATATCTATTCCGTTCTAAGCAGCTTGCCTGCATCATAACACTGCGCGTTGACGCACGCATTTTAACAACAGATCCGACCAATTTATGCGCAGTATCACAGTATCAATTTATGCCGATTGCAGCTTACGCTATGTGCTTGATATAAAGAGCGTGTGCTAGCGAAAATAACAAAGAAGCTCGTCAAAACGAGACTCTGTACCTTAGCCGCTTAACAGCCTCACACTCCGGTGAGGCTTTTTTATGCCCGCTGTTTAATCATTCTGTTCAATATCTGCGATCAGCTGCTCAATCAACTGCCGCGCCACGGTGTAATCATCAGGTAGCGGTGGCCACACTTCGCGTTCCGTAATCGCATACCAGCCTGCATCAGAGATCTCTTTCTGCTCGAGTACTAGGTCTCCGGCAAGATAGTCCGCAGTGAATGCCATCATTAGTGCATGGGGAAATGGCCAGGGCTGGCTAGCACGATAAGTCAATCCAGTCACCGCAATACCGACCTCTTCTGCTAACTCTCTATGCACCGCTTGTTCCACCGTCTCCCCAGGTTCAATAAATCCAGCAACAACGCTATACACACCACTCTTATGACGTTTATTCTGAGCCAAAAGTATCTGCCTATCTCGGCGCACCGCAACAATAATGCAAGGGGAAAGCCGCGGATAACAGCGATGCTTACAATGGTCACAATGCATCGCCAGTTCCCACTGCACCTGTCGCATCCGCGCACCACAACGGCCACAAAATCGATGGTTGTTAAGGAAGGTTTCCCACTGACATGCCTTACCTGCCATCGCAAACTGTTCAGCAGGTAGCCGTTCTGCTAAAGAACGTAAATCGACCATCTCTGCCTGTGCAAAAGCAGTGTCCTGCTCTAGCACCACCATGTGACACGATCTCCCTTGTAACTCGCCTAGCACCATTGGCTCAAGCTTATCTTCGCTAATCGCGCCAGGTAATGCGCTAGGTAAATCACCATTGGAGGTCAATAGGATCTTTTGGCCAAAAACAATAAACCACACACTCTGCTTAGGATTTGAGGGGTCTGTTTGATAGTGAGACAAAGTCGCTTGCTCCTTAGGCAAAGATGATGTGATATAGACAACCCGATGAAATTCGGGGAAAGTATATATAACGGCTGTATCGAATACTCGATACCTCTATCTTCCATCGGTAACGTAACGATGGCAACTCCAACGAAGAAGCAAGGAGAAGGGTAATGCTAACGCGATTGGAGCAAGCGCAAAAAGCATGGGGCGGCAGCCACGATGCCATAGACAACTGGCTAAATGAACGTCAAGACGTGTTGGTAAGCTACTGTAAATTAGCAGGGTTACCACCATACACAGCAGACAAGCAGACCCTGCCAGAAGTAGATAACATTAAACAGTTCTGTCAGCTGTTGGTGGATTACATTTCAGCTGGGCATTTCGAAGTGTACGACCGCATTGTTTCCCAATGTGAAATCAATGGTGGTAAGCACAAATTATTAGCAGAAGAACAGCAGGCTCGGCTGACTGAAACAACTCAAGCAGCACTGGAGTTTAATGACCTTTATGCTGAATCCACGGAAAGTGACGACCTGGATGGCTTCGACCAGAATATGGCAGCCCTTGGCAATGCGCTGGAAGTGAGATTTGAGCTCGAAGATCAGCTGATAGCGACACTTTTTGAAAGCGCATCAAATAAAGCAGAAACTGCTTAGCCTCATTTAGACAATATTGCTGCTGGTATGCCTCCGGCGGCAATCTTTTATGTCTGTCTGACCGAATAAAAAACCCGCTTTCATTAAAAAAGGCGCCGACATAAGGGCGCCTTTTTTAGTTGAACAGATCACATTGAATTAATGCGCGTGACCTTCATGTTCATCAGCTGCGCCAGCTTCTGCGGCGGCAGCGGCAACTTCAACATCCAATAGTTCAACTTCGAAAATCAATGTTGAATTTGGTGGAATAGTGCCGGCACCCATCTCGCCGTAAGCCAGTTCAGAAGGGATCACGAACTTATACTTTGAACCCACGTTCATCAGCTGAACACCTTCGGTCCAACCAGGGATAACCCGGTTCAAAGGAAATACTGCTGGCTGTCCACGATCCAGGGAGCTATCAAACTTAGTGCCGTCGATCAGCGTGCCAGTATAGTGAACTGTCACAGTGTCTTCAGCTTTAGGTTGAGCACCTTCGCCTTGAACCATCACTTCATACAGTAGACCCGATTCAGTGGCGGTAACGCCTTCAGTCTTAGCAAACTCAACAAGGTAGGCCGCGCCCTTTTCCTTATTTTCAACTTTCAGCACTTCAGCTTGAGTTTCACGAGCTTGGTTCAACTGGCCGTCCAAACCTTGCAATAACGTCTGGATCTCTTGATCGCTCAATTGACCGCTGTTACCTAAACCTTCAACAAAGCCCTTTTGAACCATGTCACGGTCCAATTGAATACCTAAAGCTTCATGCTCGCTCAAGTTACGGGCAATAAAGCTGCCCACAGATGAACCCAGCGCATAGGCTTGCTTCTGAGCTTCTGTTTCCAACTTGGCTGGTGCAGCCTCAGTAGCGGCATCTTGTTGGCATGCAACCAGTGCGCTTACGCCCAAGGCTATCAGTGACACTTTAAACAGTGTTTTCATTTTTTCTGTGTTCTCCGTTCCTATCATGATTCGACCATGCGCCACCAACGAAAGCTTAGCTGGCTAAAGCGTGGACATTTTGTTTTACTTTCATATACAAAACGGCGCTACTCGACTTTCCAGTCGAACGCATGAGCGCCCTATACTACCGTTTACATCATCAAGCACAAGTGATAGCGAGCGCCAATGTCTAGGTTTAACTTGATCATCACATTTATCGCTCTGACCAGCCTGATCAGCGGCTGCCAGAGAAGTGAATCACCCGTCGAACAGTTCGAACACGCCGTTGGAGGCGCCTATACTGCCGCACTCTCTGAAGATGGTCGCTATGCGATAGTCTCATCGAATCAGCATGCCATTTCACTTTGGGATATCCAGCGCAATGCCCTTAAGTATGTCTGGCGCCATGAAGGCGAAGACAACTTGGTGTTAGCAGCAGATATCGCTGATGACAACAGCTTTGCCGTCACCGCAGATGTTAATCGTTTCGCGATCTGGAATATCAGTACAGGCGAATCGGTCGGCTTTTGGCAGATCCGCGACTCCAGCATCAGAGACGTTGCCATCTCCAAAGGTGGACGCTATGTACTCATAGGCAAAAGCAGTGGTGTTGTTGTTCACGTCGATATAGACACAGGGCGGCGCATAGAGTTCCTTGGCCACCAAACCAAAATTAACAGTGTCGATCTTTCCCCAAATGGGCGCTATGCCCTGTCTGGCAGTAATGATTACGTCGCTTACCTCTGGGACACGCAGACAGGTCAAGCGGTGTATCGCTTTGTGCATGATTCCAGAGTCAGTATGGTTGCCTTAGACCATCAAGGCAGATATGCCTTTACCGCCGACAGTAAACGCGGCTCCAGGATCTGGGATCTGAAAACAGGTAAAGAGATAAGCCAGCTTAAATTTGCTCAACGGCAGAATATCTTTAGCGCCGTCAGGTTTTCTGACGATGGAAAATACCTTGCCACCGGCTCCCCCTCTCGGGTACTTGCGCTTTGGGACGTAAGCAGTGGTAAACGGCTACAAAAATGGTACGTCACGCCAAGAAAAGATACCCGTCCGCAAAGCGCGGTGGTGTATGCTGTCGCCTTCCAGGATTCAAACACCCTGATCACCGAAAGCTCCAGCGGGTTCGCCGAATTTTGGCCGATTGATATCCCGCAATAATTAACACCAGCAGGCTGTAACAAGATGAGTCAGACAGACGTCGAAATACGAATTGATGAACTGGAAAGCAAACTCGCTTTTCAGGAAGATACCATCCAGCAACTCAGTGAAGTTTTAGCCAAGCAGGATGAGACCCTGCGTACAGTAGAGCGGCAACTGAAGCTGATGGCTGACAAGTTCAAAAGCATGCAAAGTCATCAGATCGCCAGTGAAGCGGAAGAAACCCCGCCGCCACACTATTAATGTCGCAGACTCTGCCCATTAATTAAAAAACCGGCGTTTGCCGGTTTTTTTGTTGTTGAACCTTGGATCAATCCGGCTTAAATATGCCAATCAGTTGATCATCAGCCACCGGGCCGCCACTCTCGCCTTGCTCCGGCCGCAATGCATGATAATCACAAGCAACACAAGCGATCTGCTCTACATCATCTTCAAAATAAACCATGATGGTGTCTTGCTGCTGACACTCCGGGCAGGTGGCTCCGGCAATGAATCGTTTACGTTGTCGCGCCATATCAACTCCTCTTGGCTTATGCGCAACAGTGTACCGATCCAGCAAGGATCTGCCAGCTCTGTCGCGGCCAAGCGACATGAGGTAAACTTCTGCCCCACTATTCCTGCACTGTTGTTGTCATGATCCAACTTAATCAGGTAGAGCTGCGCCAAGGCGCTAAACTACTGCTCGAAAACGCCAGTTTCACTCTGTTTCCCGGTCACAAAGTTGGCCTAGTCGGTGCTAACGGCTGCGGTAAATCCTCTTTGTTGCAGCTACTTAGGGGTGAAATCAGCGTTGATGCCGGCGATATTCAGGTGCCAGCTCAATGGCGTATTGTCAGCGTCAAGCAGGAAACACCAGCATTGCAGAAACCAGCGATCGAATATGTGCTTGATGGCCATGTGGAGTATCGACGCCTATGTGATGCCCTAGCGGCGGCAGAGGCGCACGCTGAAGATGGCCACGCCTTAGCAGAGCTGCACAGCGCGTTTGAAACCATTAATGGTTACCAACTGCCTGCAGAAGCTGCCCGCCTGATGTCTGGCTTGGGATTTGAAGAAGCCCAACTGCAGAAGCCAGTATCAGATTTTTCTGGTGGTTGGCGCATGCGCTTGAATCTAGCGCAAGCCCTATTAATGCCTTCTGATGCATTGCTACTCGATGAGCCAACTAACCACTTGGATCTCGATGCCGTAATCTGGTTTGAGCGTTGGCTACAACGCTATCCCGGCAGTGTCATTCTGATCTCACACGATCGAGACTTTCTCGATGCGACCATTGGCGGGATCCTCAGTATTGCCCATGGCGAGATCACCCAGTACACGGGCAATTACTCCTCGTTTGAACGCCAGCGGGCCGAACAACAGTTGCAGAAACAGATCGCTTTTGACCGGCAACAGCAAAAAAGAGCTGAACTGCAGGGCTTTATCAACCGCTTCAAGGCCAAAGCCAGCAAGGCGAAACAAGCGCAAAGCCGGATTAAAGTGCTGGAAAAAATGGAAGACCTACTGCCGGCCCATCAAGCCTCGCCGTTTAGTTTTCAATTTCCACCGCCACCCCATATGCCCAACCCACTAATGTCACTGGATCAAACTGATATTGGCTATAACAACACGCCGCTGCTGACCAACGTCAACTTAATGTTACTGCCAGGCAGTCGATTGGGTTTGCTCGGACATAATGGTGCAGGTAAATCGACCCTCATCAAACTGATGGCGGGCAAGCTAGCACCATTGAGCGGTGGGATAGTAGTCAATCAAGGCGTGCGCCTCGGTTACTTTGCCCAGCACCAATTGGAAGCGCTCGACAGCCACGCTTCTCCGCTACTGCATCTGCAACGACTGGCACCGAAAGAGCGGGAACAGGTGTTGCGAGATTTTCTCGGCCGCTTCGGCTTTATTGGTGATCAAGCGCTCGCACCGGTTGCTCCTTTTTCCGGTGGTGAAAAAGCGCGTTTGGCCTTGGCCATTTTGGTATGGCAGGCACCCAATCTATTGCTACTGGATGAGCCGACCAACCACCTCGATCTCGAGATGCGCCATGCGCTCACCATGGCATTGCAAGCCTTCGAAGGCGCTGTCGTCATCGTCTCCCACGATCGCCATTTGCTAAAATCATGTTGCGATGAGTTTGTGCTAGTTGATAGCCAACAAGTCACCGACTTTAGCGGTGATCTGGATGAGTACCAGCAATGGCTACTGAGCAGCACCAAGGTTGCCTCAGATCTGGACGGTACTGAAGGCAGTAGTGAAACTGCCCCGGTAAAAATAGATCGAAAAGCACAGAAGCGATTGGAAGCCGAGTTCCGGCAACAAACCAAAGCCACACGCAAGCGCATAGAAAACTTAGAAAAATTGATGGAAAAGAGCACTGATTCATTGGCAACAATAGAGCAGCGTCTCGCCGAGCCATCACTTTATGAGGCCGAAAACAAAGCCGAACTAAATCAATTGCTTTTGCAACAGGCCGAACATAAGCAGACACTGGAACAAAGCGAAGCGGAATGGCTCGAGTTGCAAGAGCAACTAGAAGAAGAAACAGAACAATTTAGGGAACAATTAGATGGAACTGGAAGCAGATAGTTTTTGGCAGGCCTCTTACAGCCATTATCAACAGCCAGACGTAAAAGACGCTTGCTTATGGCTACAGGATGAAAAAGGCCTCAACGTTAACTTACTCCTGCTTATCTGTTGGGCAGCGGAACAGGGCATTGAATTAACACCTGTAGAGATCGACACCATGTTAACGGCTGCGGCTGAGTGGCATGAGCAAAATATAGCGATGATCCGCCAGTTACGCCGTGCCACAGAAGCGGCAACCTGGATGGATGATGATAAACGTGAGCAGTTGAAACAGAAATTACTGGACAGCGAACTGACCATGGAGCGCATCGAACAGCAGATATTAGTGGAACAGCTAAAGAGACTTGCTCCTGCCCAAAGAAACAATGCACGAGCCGAACAAAGTTTCTGGAACTACCTGCTACACCTCAACATCCCATTAGACGAAGAGATTCAAGCCAAGTTTGGCCAACTGCTGTGATCCTGCCCTGTCATCTGCTGTGCCAGCCGAGTGGCATTTCTTGCCACCATGGCATAGATAGATAACTGCGGATTTGCGCCTAAACTCGTCGGGAACATCGAACCATCCATGATCCACAGATTATCTAAGCGGTGATAGCGACCATCTGAATCGATCACCGAGCTCACTGCATCATTCCCCATCGCGCACCCCCCCATCACATGAGCAGAGGTCAAGGTAGTCTGACGCGGTGCCATCGTTAGTTGCTTAATCGCCTGCTGTGCCTTTTTCCAACTGGGAAACATCTCAGCAGATTCATGCATGGGTAGAACCGCTGTCGCCCCTGCAGCAAACTGCAGTTCAGCCATTCTCAGCAGGGCATTCCGGGCGCTTTTCCACAGGTAGTCATTGAGCGGATAATCGAGACGCGGCGCACCATCACTGCTCAATACCACATGACCGCCCTGGCTTTGCTCCTCAAAACCATCCCGCAGCAACGCCAAAGTCACTTGCAGGTGATTGAAGTCTGCCATGACATCAGCATGCCATTGACCAAAACCAACCAACTTCGAAGCGATCAAAATTGGGTGTAATGGCGGGACTTCCAGCTTGAATCCCATCTCCTCAGCTGTCGGCCAAAGAAACTGATCTGAATAGACACTTTGTGGCGCTCCACTGTGCCCATTCACCGCCTCGTTAAAGCGCGCACCACTGATCAGTACCGGATGCAAAAATGTCCGCTTACCCACCATGCCATAAGGATCAGGCAACGAGGAGCGCATGATGATCGCTGGCGTGCCGATAGCCCCCGCGGCCATCACCACTTGCGTCGCTCTGACTTGTACTGAAACTTCTGCCCGCGCCTTTCCAAACCGATCTAGCGGTCGACAATGAATGGTTGATATGCGATCACGCTCGCGCGCCAACCGCTCCACGCGCATATGGCTCATCAAGGTGGCACCGTTGTCCATTGCTGACGGTAATGTGGTCACCAACATCGATTGCTTAGCGTTGATCGGACAGCCCATACCGCAGTAGCCGAGGTTGGCACAGCCCATCACATTCCTGGGTATCACCTTATGAGACCAGCCTAAATGCTCACACCCCTGAGCCAATAATGCGTTGTTTTGATTCGGCGGTACCGCCCAAGGGTGTATATGCAGACGCTGTTCGACACGCTCAAACCACGGCGCTAACGCTTCGGAGGTATGCTCCTTGAGACCAAATGCTTGCTGCCAGTGTTGCAACGTATTATCAGGAGTACGCAGTGAAGTGGTCCAATTGACTGTGGTTCCGCCGCCAACACAGCGCCCTTGCAGAACAGAGATGGCACCATCCATCGTTCTGCGCCCTGCCGCCTCTTGATAGAGGTGAGGATATGCGCTGCGCTCCTCCATGTTGAAACTGCTGCTAGTGTGCAGGCCTCCCTCTTCAATGATAATGACCCGCAATCCGGCTAACGCGAATATCTCTGCAGCAAGACCACCACCGGCACCACTACCCACGACAGCAACGTCAGCTTCTAACTGCAAATCGTTACCCAGCAAAGCACCATCGATATGCTTTGCTCCGGCATTTAACACTGCTGCCATCGGATCTTTCATCGGCCCGGTACCACCCATGATGGTTTCTGGTAATTAAGATAGCTCCAGTGCGATGGCTCGCCGTACCAAGCAGCCAAAACAATTTCCCGCAGCCCTTGATAAGCTTGCTGTAGCAGATCGAGAAAACTATGACGCCACTCCTGCAACAGCGTCATACGTTGTGCCATGGTAAGTTGGTCGAGCTGTTGCCATTGACCAGCAAGTGCCCAGCGACTTAAACGCCGAGACAAGAGTGAGAGCAGTTCAAAAAATTGATCGCGGCTGAATTCCGGTAGGTACTTCAAAGCAAGTTCTATCTGCCTGATCAGGTGATCCATCTGCTCAGCACGCTGATCCGTTTGCCGACTAATAACACCGTTAAGAATGACAGGTAAAAATGCCCGCAAAGCGGTTTCTTGATAGGGGTCTAACAGTTCAGCATGGCGTCGAGTGACCAAGTCACGGTCGAAATAGAGTACCGAACCGAAAGCAACTACCGTTCCGGTACCCAGCATTGTCAGTAAAAATCGACGCCTAGATATCTGATCCATCACCACCACACAGCAGGAATTCAAACAAACGTTTAGATCATTTACTCAGATTAACTCAAAAGCCGTATAATGCAATGAGCGTCATCAAGGAGAGCTACGTTTGATCGCACCCTTTAACCCCCCGTGGTGGCTCAAAAATCCCCACTTGCAAACTATTTTGCCAACCCTGCTCCGCCGCAAGAAGCTGGTTAACACGTGGCGTGAACGCTGGGAGCTGGAAGATGGCGATTTTATCGATCTTGACTGGCTAAGCCGCACAACTGCAAGTAAACAACCCATTGTGGTTCTACTCCATGGCTTGGAGGGCTCGGTGAACAGCCCCTACGCCCAAGGTATGTTGCAAGCGATTAAGCATCAGGGGTGGCAAGGCGTGCTGATGCACTTCCGCGGTTGCAGTGGCGAACCGAATCGCCTACCTCGCGCCTACCATAGCGGTGAGATCGGCGATATCTCGGCACTCATAGATAAGCTACAACTGGCACACCCCGATTCACCGCTGCTTGCCGTTGGCTACTCTCTCGGTGCGAATGTATTGATCCGCTATCAGGGTGAAAAGGGAAAGAGCTCGCCCCTCTGCGCCGCCTGCGCTATTTCACCCCCTTTGGATTTAGCAGCCTGCGCGGATCGTATCGGCCAAGGGCTATCCCGCATTTATCAACGACATCTGCTATCGAGAATGCGGAAAAATGTGCAACGAAAATTGACGAACAGCAAACTTAGGGCGCAGATGGAGCTTAACCAACAACAGATTGCTGAACTCAGAACTTTCTGGCAGTTTGACCAGCATATCACCGCCCCGTTGCATGGCTTTAGCGGGGTTGATGACTACTATCAACGCATGAGTGGTCTCAGATTTATTACACAGATCAAGCGCCCAACCCTATTGATCCATGCCGCGGATGACCCGTTTATGACCAGCGCGGTGATCCCGAAGCAGCAACAATTACCCCCTTCCTTGCAATATGAACTGTATGCTAATGGTGGTCATGTCGGCTTTCTTGACGGTGGCTTACCTTGGCGCCCAAGTTACTGGTTAGAACGGCGGGTACCGCAATTTTTTCATAGTCAATTGGAAACACAATGATCATTCCTTATCAGCAGCTCGCTCCAAACACTCTGGAAAGCATCCTCGAAAGCTATGCACTGCGAGAGGGGACGGACTACGGAATTGATGAGGTGCCTTTGCAACATAAAGTCGAACAGCTTATGCAACAGTTACAGCATGGCGATCTCTTATTGGTATGGTCAGAACTGCATGAAACAATTAATCTGATGTCAAAACAATCATGGCAACAACTGCAGCAAGAGGCCTCTACAACGCAAGCATTTAACGAAGACAGCTCAAGCTAATTCATCAGCGGGGTTGACCCCGTGAGGTTAGGTTGCGATAACTAGTGTTCTATATATGAAAGGTTAACTGCATGTCGGCTAAACATCCCATCATTGCTATCACTGGTTCTTCCGGTGCGGGTACCACAACCACCAGCACCGCGTTTGAACATATCTTCCGCCACAAAAAAGTGACGGCAGCCTTGGTGCAAGGGGATGCTTTTCACCGTTATTCTCGCCCCGAGATGGATGTCGCCATCCGCAAAGCACAAGAGCAGGGCAAACACATCAGCTACTTTGGCCCCAAGGCTAATGACTTTGGTTTACTGGAAAATTTCTTCAAGATATATGGTGAAAGTGGCGGCGGACGTTATCGTCGTTATCTACACACTTTCGATGAAGCGGTGCCGTTTAATCAAATGCCAGGTACTTTTACACCCTGGCAGGAGTTGCCGGACAACACTGATGTACTGTTTTATGAAGGCCTACATGGCGGTATTGTCACCGAAGAGAACAATGTTGCGGAACACGTTGACCTACTGATCGGCATGGTACCGATTGTAAATCTAGAATGGATCCAGAAGATCATCAGGGACACAGGAGAACGAGGTCACTCTCGGGAAGCTGTCACCCAATCAATCCTGCGTTCTATGGAAGATTACGTTAACTTTATTACGCCGCAGTTCTCCCGTACCCACGTTAACTTCCAGCGTGTACCAACCGTTGATACCTCCAACCCATTCTCAGCATCTGATATCCCCAGCCTAGATGAAAGCTTTGTCGTGATCCGCTTTGATGATGCCAGTAAAGTCGACTTTCCCTACTGCTTGCAGATGATTGACGGTGCATTTATGTCTCGACTCAATACCTTAGTGGTACCCGGCGGCAAAATGAGTTTTGCCATGGAGCTGATATTGGCACCGATGATTGAAGAGTTATTAGAAAAACGACGTAAATTGCTTGAATTCTAAAAGCGTCACCTTTTTTGACAAAAACAGCTCGGTGCTTTCCTCCTTCCTTCCCAACCAACTGATAAGTATGATCTTTATAGGTTGGCACAAGTTATGCTCATTACTTAATCGTAGAGGTAGTTTTAACGTAGTAAGGACGCTACCCCTGTAAATGGATTAACTAAGGAGCAAATATGAAGTACTTCATTAGCCTAATACTGTTATCACTCACCGTATTTTCGATTCCAGCGAAATCAGCAGTACTGGCTTTGGATACCGCGGGTGCCGATGTAGCAGTCTCTGTTGGTGATTGGGTAACCAGCAAAGGTACAGGTCTTTTTAACCCCAGAACAAATGTCGGCGGCGGTAATCTGCTCGGTGTTTTGGATGGCAGTCTTGATCAAACAACCTTAAAAACAGCTGGGTTTGGTCTAGGCTTGGGCGCGTTAAAAGTTTGGAGTGGTGCTAACGTAATGTACAGCGGCAGCTCTGTGAACAAATATGTTGCCACTTTCCTCGGCACTGATGCGAGCTTCGATAATCAGCTTTATGACTTCCTGCTTGGTGGTGACCAAGTCTTCAGTAACAAAACAGCTAAGTCTGGTGAACAGTCAGAGATTGATCCCCCGGATAGCCAACCTGATGGCTATCTAGACTTCGCGTTTTACGTTACGAATACTGGCAAGTCCGTATCAAACGGTGCAAATTCTGCGGATGAAACCGGAATCGGTCCTAACTTCCTGGTATCTGACGTATTTAAGTACAACAACTGGGAGCACGTTTTTGTATTTTTAAATGATACAGGGGCAGGTCCAGATAAAGATGCTGATGATATGGTCGTGTTACTGTCTATAGACGTACCGACTCCTTCCACCACCCTAATATACGCACTTTGCTTGTTAGGTCTGGCAGGTTTGAAGTTTAGACGTCGTTAAGCCATGTAAGCAAAACGATTGCATAGTTAAAAGGCGCCGATATGAGGCGCCTTTTTTAATTAGCAGATTGTCCCGTCCTGAAATAGGTTTACACATTGGAGACCTATTATGGAAAAGCCAATCCCTTCAAAAAGAAAGCGCACTCAGTGCGATTATTCACTAGCCTTTAAATTGTTAGTCGTTGAGCAAGTTGA